>JAIVZN010000001.1:0-79225 GCA_048634875.1 Deltaproteobacteria bacterium
GCACATTCAGAACATTCTTCCTGTGATGCGCAGCCTTTTAACTGCATGGCTATTTCATTTATATATTCTCCTTTATATCCGCTGTCAGGAATTTCCAACCCTTGAATTCTGTTAAATATACTTTCACCTAAAAGGTTCATCTGCCTACCTGCATCATTAACATAATATTCCCTGAAAACACCGTATCCTGACCAGCTAAAAATTCTTGCCATGGAATCACCTATCGCTGCCCCTCTCCCATGTCCTATATGAAGAGGACCTGTAGGATTTGAACTTACCATCTCAAAAATCACTTTTCCAGCATGCTGTCTTCTCCCGTACATAGAAGGGTTATCAAGTATTTCCTTTAATTCATTCCAGAGCGCATTATCCGAAATTTTTATATTAATAAATCCAGGACCTGTAACTTTAGCCCACTGAATACAGTCAAGTTCTTCTAATCCTGAAGCTATATTTTCTGCGCGGACACCTTCAGACATTGCAGCATTAGTTGACAAATCCCCTTCAACATTTGGAGGAGGCACTGTTAATTTTACGCTTGCGCTGCCAGTAAGTTCCTGTAATTTGTTTTTTATATCTATCTCATACATAAAAAAATGTAAAATGAGAAAATTCTAAATTTTGAATTTTTTGGCTTCGCCCCATAGCCTTTCCAGGCCATAAAACTCTCGCACCTCCGGCAAAAATAAATTAACTATTAAACCACCATAGTCAATTAAAATCCACCCGCTTGAAGCCTCTCCTTCAATATGATTAGCTATTTCCTTAATATTTCTACGCAAATCTTTCAATATACTTCTCATTTGCACTTCAGATTTCAAGGTTGTAATCATAAGAAAATCCGTAAATGAAGTTAGCTTTCTTACATCATAGACTATAATATTATCACCTTTTTTTTCGCTTATAATACACGCAACCTTGCTGGTTAGCTCTTTATAGTTTACTCTTTTCATAATTTCTAAATTTTTACCATCACTAAGGTATCCAACATAAGATTACAATAAATTCACTATAAACAGAATCACCCCTAACACAAATACTAACAATGCGCCTGTAAACTCTGCAATCGTTTGAAAAATTGCCTTCTTTGCGCCTTTACCCAAAAAAACTTTTGAAATATTTTTCCTGATAGTTATTGTTAAAACCCCGACTAATGAAATTGTAATTCCCATTCCCATTGCCATAAATAGAGTCAGTATTATGCCAACCTTTAATATATCCATAGATAATGAAAATAATAACACAATAACCGCTGCGGGACAAGGAACCATTCCGATAGATATTGCAATGGGGATAATATTGCCATCGTTACCCTGAAAATCCGCATCCGTCTTTAAAAATTTTCTTTTTCTTAAGTTACCAAATGCGCGGAAAGTTAGAAAAATACCTATCAAAGCAATCAATGAATAACTTATTAACTTAATTACTCTTCTAAAGTCTTCAAATGCGACTAAATATGACTGTTTAATAATAAAATACAATATAACCACAATTAGTATTGCTGAACCAACCTGAAGAAATGCTATTAAATTGCCAAGCATGATTCCTTTTTTAACATCACCATTATTTGACAAAAAATAGGAAAACGATATTGTCTTTCCATGTCCGGGCCCGACCGCATGGATAATACCGTATATTAAAGCAATACCGATAAGTATGAGCAGGGTCTTTTTGGATTTTGTATTTTTTATATCATTGGTTAATTGCGTTAATCTATTGCGGAGGCTGTATTGAACAGGCGTTATTTTATTTATTACATATTGCACAATTAACGGATATCCAATGGACTTTGCAGGCTTTTGTTCGCCTTTTCCTGAAATCAATGGGTTTTCCGCTGCGAAAGCCACAGTAAAATTACATAAAATTAAAAAAAACATTATCCTTTTCATTTCTTAAATTCCAGCACTACCTGAATTGGCATTGTCTGCCCGTAATAAATAATATCTCTGCTGTTCCGTATGCACTTGTAATTGTAATTTTCTTCAGAAATTCCTGTAACCTGTACCGGATTAGTTTTCAGTAATCCAACAGCTATATAATATGTGTCATCATATACTGTTAACTTAATGCTCTTAAACTGTTCATTTAATTCTATATTTACCGGCACAAAAAAATTATAAACCAACTTTTTATCTTCATTCATATACGCATTAAATTCCTTTACTCCTTTAATTTCGCATTTTTTATCCTTATGTATTAAATGGCACAAGTAATTGTAATTCTTTAAGTTCGAGAAATAATCCTTTTCAATTATCCTGATTTCTTTTTTATCTAAGAGTATATCTTTGTTCTTATCACAATCCTGCATTACAACTGAACTGAACATCTCATCAAATACCCATTTAAGCCTGAATCCCTTTAATTCACTTTCATTGAAAATAAACTCCATACTCGTTTCAATAAAAACATGCGGATGGGAAAGCACAGGGCATTTGCCACATAAGACCATTATGCCTGTAATACATATCAGAATTCTTTTTACTCTTTCCACAATTCCTTAAAATCACTTCCAATAACTATATTTATGTCAACCATCCTGCTAGTATCCAGCTCTGTTTTTATATCACGGCAGCCAATAATCATTGAAACTTCCCTTACCGGTTTTAAGTCACCTGTCCTTGAAATAATCTGCGTGTACTTTTTGTTTCCTCCATAATTTCCAAATCTTACTACATCTACGTTTCTCTCACGCAGATACTTGGTTAATTTTCTTGCAAGTTTCGGTCTATTTGTAGCATTCCACACCTCTGCTGTAATACGGGAGCTCATTTTCAGTTTTTTATCCACTGCTACTGATGGCAGATTTACCAACTGCGAATTCCTGACTACATCCATTACTTCTCTCATGCCCTTCTTATTAACCTTCCAGTAACTTTTCCCCCATCTTATTACAGGTTCTCCGGGTATTGTCTGTATTCTGTAATTTTTCAGCTCAAAATTTCTGAGTTCATCCGCAATAACAAATAAATCGTACAGGGTAAAGTTTGTATCTACATTTTCAATAATTGCATCTATTAAATTAGGCACTTTCAACACTGATGACGGGGTTTTTAATTTCTCTAATATTATCTTTAAAAACTTGTGCTGACGCTCCTGCCTGCCAATATCTCCTCTAACTTTATCTCTATATCTTACAAATTTCAATGCTTCTTTGCCATCAAACACTTTAACCCCTGTTGATATATGTATATGCAAGTCCTGAGCATTATCGTCATAATCCATTTTATTTAAAACTTCCATCCGAACTTTACCCATCACATTTATAAAACTTATGAATGCCCTGTAATCAATCTGCACATAGTAATCAATGGTAAAATAATTTTCAAGAATATTTTCAAGTTTTCGCTTAAATATATTAATTAGCTGAACAGGATTTTTGTAATGCCTGAAATACCTGAAATAAACTTCATCTAGTTTCTGAATCCTTTTCCATGTTACTTTATACGGCACACTTACCATAGTATCCCGCGGTATGGATACAATATCTAAAAAACCCGTTACGGGCTCATAACTGATTAATTTCACAACTTCAGCAAACATGGCATTATCTGTCTGGCTTATTCCTATAAGCAGCACATTTATCCGTTCATTTTTAAGTATCTTTTTTTTTACTTCACTTGTCGCAGTAACTGCAATAAACAAAAAACTTATCATGCAAAATACAATTAAAATTATAATTGCCGGATTTTTGTTTTTTTTCTTAGAGATTGCTTCGTCACTCACTTTGTTCCTTCCTCACAATGACATTTTATATCATTTTGAATTTTACTTATATAATCCCATGCGCATCATATACTCTAATATATTTTCGTCTATAAAACCTCTTACTGATTCACTCTTACTCAATCTCTCCCTTATCCATGTAGAAGAAACTTCATAGATTTTATTATCTAAAAATATCGCATTACTTTTAACTTCCGACGGAATATCTGCTTCTTTCTTTCTTTCACCAATAACAAGAGTGGTAATTTCAAGGATTTTTTGCCACTCGTGCCATGTTTTGAAGTCTTCTGCCTCATCAGTTCCAATAAGAAAATAACTTTTTTTATCTGGATACTTTTCTTTAAACATCTGAATTGTTTCAATAGAGTATCCTGAATGGTTTTTATCAAGTTCATTATCAGAAACTGTAAACCCCGGTTTATTTCTAAACCACCATTTTAACATATCTACCCGCCTGGCAGCAGGTAAACCCCGGGCCTCGCGATGGGGGGGATATTTTGCCGGCACCCAGATTAACTCTTCGGGCTTTACTGCATTATATGCTGCAAGGGCTATCTCAAGATGTCCAAGGTGAGGAGGATCAAACAATCCGCCATACAGGATATAACTCACTGACGTATCTGGCCGCTCCCGGTAATAAGATATTTGTATGTTGTCAATTCCTTTAGTCCCATGGGTCCGCGGGCATGTAGTTTTTGATTTGATATACCTATCTCAGCTCCAAGCCCCATCTGGTTACCATCGGTAAATCTCGTTGATGCATTACAATACACACATGCAGAATCCACATTCACCAAAAACTTTTCTTTAGCTGACACATCTTCTGTAATTATACAATCTGAGTGATGCGAGCCATATCTTTCGATGTGGTCAATAGCTTCTTCAACAGAATCAACCATTTTTATTGACAGAATCAGCGACAGATACTCAGTGCTCCAGTCTTCTTCAGTTGCCATATTCATATCAACAATTTTTCTTATTCTATCATCACCCCTGAGTTCAACACCTGCCGTATTTAGTTTTTCACATATCCCGGGAAGTACATCTTCAGCAACTTCTGAATGCACAAGGAGAGTCTCCACAGCATTACAGACACCCGGACGCTGAACTTTAGCGTTAAAAACAATATCTACAGTTTTTTCCACATCAGCTTCCTTATCCACATAAATATGGCACAACCCTTTGCCATGGCCGATAACCGGAATTAAACTCATTTTATGAATTGCCTTAATCATTTCTTCGCTTCCTCGGGGTATTACAACATCTATCATACCTTTTAAGGATACTAAATACTCAATAATTTTTCTATCAGAGTCATCAATTACCAGCACAGAGCCTTCAGGTATTCCGGATTCTTTTAAGGCTTCTGTTATATAATGCCCTATAGCAAGGTTTGAATTTAAGCTTTCAGTCCCGCCGCGGAGTATTACTGCATTTGAACTCATTATGCAAAGAGCAGCCGAATCGGCAGTAACATTAGGACGGGATTCGTAAATCATTGTTATTACCCCGAGAGGCACTCTGACCTTGGCAATCTTTAAACCATTTGGCCTGGACCACTGACTAATTATCTCTCCGACAGGATCATCCAGCCCGGCTACTTCTCTTATGCCATCGGTCATGGATTTTATTCTTTTATCGTCAAGCAAGAGCCTGTCTATCAAACTTTCAGGAAGGTTATCCTCTCTTGCAGCTTCAATATCTATTTCATTTCTAAATTTGATATCATCAGCCTTTTTATCCAGTATATCAGCCACTCTGATTAAAGCTTCCTTCTTTTTAGAAGTAGGTATACTTCTAAGCTTTCTGCTTGCTACAACAGCATTTCTTGCAATATTAAACACCTTTTGCTTTTTTTCCTGTTCGCCATTAATATTATTCATTTTTTCCTCTTTACAACATGACGAGATTATCTCTGTGAATAACCTCGTCATAGCCCTTGTAACCTAATATTTTTTTTATTTCGGAACTCTTTTTGCCAATTATTTTCTTTAAATCCATAGATGAATAATTTACAAGTCCACGCGCTATTTCTTCACCCCTATCCATACAGCAAACCGCGTCGCCTTCTTTAAAATTACCTAAAACTTCTTTAATTCCTACAGGCAGAAGGCTGGAATTTTTTTCCCGAATAGCGTTAACTGCGCCTCCATCAAGGACAACACCTCCTGATGGTTTCAAGCCGTATGCTATCCAGCGTTTCCTGTGAGAAACCCTGTAATTTTTTCTGGTAAAAACAGTTCCAGGGTTTTCTCCATCCGCGATTTTTTTTAACACCCCCCTAATTCTGCCGCTGGCAATATAAGTATCTGCGCCGCAGATTTTTGAAACACTCTCTGCTGCCTTTATTTTTGTAACCATTCCACCTACGCTGTAGTCTGAACCTTTTCCTTCAACTGTATTTAATATATTATCAGTTACTTTATCTACTTCTTTTATAATTTTTCCATCCTTATCCATTAACCCGTCAACATCGGTGAGTATTATTAATTTGTCGGCATCTACTTTAGAAGTTATTACCGCAGCAAGATGGTCATTATCTGAAAACTTTATTTCTTCCACTGCGACACTATCATTTTCATTTATTACAGGTATGACATTCATTTTAAGCAGGGTAAAAAGCGTGTTTCTTATATTCAGGTAACTTTTCCTATCCGCTAATTCCTGCACAGTTATGAGAAGCTGCCCTACAATACGATTCTGGCTGGAAAATGCCTCTTTATATAGATTCATCAAATCCGTCTGCCCCACACTGGCAACTGCCTGCTTTTCTCTTAAACTTAACTCACCTGGATTACGCTCCAGTCTCCCGCAACCCGCACCTATAGCGCCAGATGAAACAATTATTATCTGGATTTGATTATCCAACAGTTCGCCTATTTCTTCTACAATCCTGAAAATATTATCTCTATCAAGGATACCGTTGGATCCGGTAAGTAGCCGTGTTCCTAATTTAACTACTATTCTCATAAGTCACAATATTTTGCTATTTAAGCAGGTATAATACTTATTACTTTTTTATCTCTGCCTTTTCTTGTAAAATCAACTTTTCCGGCTACTTTCGCAAACAGGGTATCATCTCTTCCCCTGCCTACATTAAAACCAGGATGATAACATGTCCCCCTTTGACGAACTATAATACTCCCTGCTTTTACAACCTGTCCGCCAAATATTTTAATCCCGAGCCTGCGCCCGGCACTGTCTTTCTTGTTCTGTGTTGAACCCTTTCCTTTTTTATGTGCCATTATTGAACCTCCTATATAAAAAGAGCCACTGCTAAACCTCCAATTTTATTTCTTCTACTATCACTTCAGTGTATTTCTGCCGATGTCCTACCTTTCTTTTGTAACCCTTTCTTCTTTTCTTCTTAAAGTTTATTACCTTGGGCCCCTTGGCTAAATCTCCAACTGTTCCTTTAACCGTTACATCTTTAAGATATGGTGTCCCTACATCAATCTTATCTGAATCCCTGTAAACAAGGATATTATCCCATGTATATGCTTTCCCTTTCTCTAAACTTAAGCTATCCACTAAAACCTTATCGCCCTCTTTTACCATTACCTGCCTGCTTCCATTTTCTACTATTGCGTACTTCATAATTTTAATCCTTCTAATCCTGTTTCTTCTTCTTTCTCTCTCCTCACAGCTATATCCGTAAGATATATAAATATTTCTCCTGTACCATGTATTTTAGCTTCCTCTAAATGCCCGCCCACTACCCTGCCGTCATCATCAGCAAGAGATACATGCAGATGAGCAAAAAATTTTGATGAAACATTTATAAAATTTCCCGTAAGAGAAACTATCTCCCTTGCTCTATCAAAAATATTCTCTTTATATCTTCCATGACCTAAGAAATACCCCAGTCTTATATCTTTTAACATTCCAGCGCCGCTTATAACTATTCCAAGAGGCTTCCCTGTTGATTTAAAAGCGCTGCTTAAAGATGAAACTATATCCTCGCCCTCATATAACCGCACCGCTAATATATTACTGTCTAATTTTTGCTTCATTTAATAATTTATATAATAATTAACAATTATTGTCAAAAATTCATTTCAACCGCAAATAAATCCTTTATTGAGACCTAAATGATGTATTTTTTGCGACTTGTGACTTTTTATAGAAACTATGAAAACTTGTTTGACCCGGCTCATGTCTGTTTCATGCCGTTTTACACATCTCATAAAAATTACACCATGGACATAACCTCCTATGTTTTGCCAATGGATAATATTCTTTTTCCCTTGGTATATTATTTCCAGGATCAAGCAAGACTTCCTTCATTTCATCTATACTATGTTTAATTTCGTTTTCAGTCTCCTTAAGAGACTCCCTGGAAATAGCAATATCCAGAGTTTTACCTGTCCCTAAATATTCTGCTCTTCCAAGTATATTCTCCTCATTAATACCATATTTTTCCCTGATATACATACAGTAAACACTTATCTGGTTAGGATGGCTCGAATGCTCTTTCCCTGTCTTCCAGTCAACCACTACCCATTTGCCATTGGGTCCTTCAAAGACAAGATCAGGTATTGCATAAATCGGAGTATCAAAAAGCTCAAATGTATCCATATTCTCAGTAATTCTTATTTTGCACTCATCTTTTAGAATTTCCTTTACACTATCTGATTTTATTATATTAGGCACAGATTTCTGCATTTTGTCTTTAATTTTCTCAACAATTTCTTTTAAAACTTTACCGCCATAGTAAAATTCATGCAACATGGAATAACTCTTAGGATTTTTAAGCCATTCCTCTCGCTTATTTATGGATTCTTTCCACGCATTATTTAATATATCCCTTACTATATTTATAAGAATTTTTTCATCAGGGAGTTTTCCTGTTTGCGTAATAGTATTACAGGTCTTTTCCGCTGCCTGATGTACAGCACTTCCTAGAAGTAGATGAAGCCCTGTCAGTTGCTTTAAACGGTACGCCTGTTTTGACTCTGGAGAAGCTTCTTCTTCCCATCCGTTATGAGAGAGATAGTAATTGTAATAATATCTTCTCTGACATTCACTGAATGTAGATTTTCTGGATGAAGACCAGCTCCATACGGGATATTCTGTTCTTTTATATGCCATCTAAAACCTCCGGCAGGCATGGACGCCTGTCCTACTACAGCAGAGCAAGCTCTGCCACTACAATTTTTTTCTTTATCAGATAGTGCCGACTATAACAAATGCAAAAATCAAAATGTAAAAATAAAAATGACATATTAAAATTCAAAATGAAAAATTAACAAATTGTAGATTTACGATTGAAAATTGTAGATTGATAAATCAAAAAATCTACAACCAGTAAATTTAAAACAAAAAGATAATTTTTAATTTTTGATTTTTTTCAGACACCTGCTACACTGAAATTTTAAATTCCTCATGGTGCAGTTTGTAGTCTCTTCTCAATTTTATTTTTTTTCTTATCACTTTTTCTATATTTCCAATGCCTTTTTCATCAAAAATTTCTGCTACACGGGGATGCAGAAAAAGATTTATGAACTTTGACGGCATATGGGGTCCCTTTCTCATAAGTTCTCTTTTTATTTTAATATACATTGTTGTCTCAGAAAATATCATACCGCTTCCTCTGCAGTAAGGACAATCCCTGCATATAATCTTTGCTATTGATTCTTTGCGTCTCTGCCTGGTCATCTCAATTAAACCTAATCTTGTCACTGGAAATATAGTTATCTTTGCCTTGTCATCACTCATTTCCTCTTTTAATATATTAAAGAGCCGTATTCTGTTTCTTCTCTTCTCAAGGTCTATAAAATCAATTATTACTATTCCGCCTATATCCCTTAAAATAATTTGTGAAGCTACTAACACTGCTGCTTCCGTATTTACCTGCATTGCTGTCTCTTCCCTGTTCGACCCTTTAGTAAAACTGCCTGTATTGACATCAATTGCAGTCAGCGCTTCAGTTTGTTCTATAATTATATAGCCGCCACATTCTAAATATATTATCCTCTTCTTAAGATTCTCAATTTGTTTCTCAAGATTATTCTTTTCAAATAACGGGACATCAGATTCATACAATTTTATCTTGCCCTTTAATTCAGGAAATGTATTTTTTACAAACCCAAAAACTCTTCTGTAAACATATCTATCATTAATGAGAAAAACAACTGTCTCTTTATCTAAAAATTCCCTTGCTGCATAAAGCACTATATCTGATTCCTCATATATAAGTCCTACGATTTTTCTTTTTTTTGCTCTACTGTATTCTTTCTTAATATGCTCCCATCTCTTAATTAGAAATTTAGCCTCTCTAACTATTTCCTTCCTATCCCTATTTAAAGCACCTGTCCGCGCAACAAAACCACCACCATTAGGCGCAACTGAAGACATAATTTCCTTTAATCTTTTGCGTTCATTCATGTCTGTAATATTTTTTGATACACCAATTTTCGCTTCCATAGGCATAAGCACGATATATCTGCCCGGCAGAGTAATTTTACCTGTAATCTTCGCGCCTTTTTTGTGAATTTCTTCCTTATTTACCTGGATCATTACCAGTTCACCTTTTTTTATATCCCCCTGATAATCTGAAATTGACAGAAAAGCATTTCTACCTTTTCCTATATCCACAAAACAGGAATTAATCCCCTCAACAACATCTTTAACCACCCCTAAATAAATATTTCCTATAGATTTCTTATCCGCAGCTCTGCGTATATTTAAATCAAGGAGCTTGCCATTTTTAACAATAGCAACTCTCATTTCATCGCTATTAACATCCGCATATATGCTTTTACTCACCATTACCTCCACAAACACTTAATCTTTTTAATTTTAAATTCCCCTGCACCGAGGAGTTTTACAGGATTTCTAAAACCACCGTTTTTTTTTAATACATCCAGTATAATATAATTTTTTCCTCTTTCCACAACATTTTTTAGTTCTTCTGTCTCCTCAATATTGCCTTGCAAAAATTCCACCATATACCTGAACCCTTTAAGTTCCTCATTTATTCCAGGCTCATCTCCTGATAAAATCTGCACATCCTTTATCCTTATTCCCTGAATGGAGCTATTATTGAATCTTTCAATCTGGTATTCTTCTAAAGGACAGTTTAAAGCTACATCTATGTACTCAGCTTCACTTGAAAATCCCAGGCTAAGCGATGGAGTAAACGAAAGTTTAATTCTCGGATTAAAACCACAGGTAAATTTTAAAGGCCACGCTGCTCTCCTCATACTTCTCTGTAATGCTTTAACCGTATCCAAATGCCCTATAAGATTCGCAGGGTACAATTTTGAATACTTAATTCTTGCTGTAACTTCACTCATAATTCAAAACTTGTTTTTTCTTGAGTCCAGAAAATGTGTTTTGAGTGCAATAAATCGCACCGCTACATTTCTTAACTTTCAACTTCAGCAAAGCGTCCTTCCAGTTTCCTACCTGCCAGCTCCATTGCCTTCTCATATGATTTCCTTAAAGTAACTTTGCTGAGGCCTGTTTCTACCATATCCCAGGGAAGCTCCTCCATTTTTTCAAAATCCCTATAATAATAATCCTTCCAATCCATACCATTATCTTTAAATGCCTTTTCCCAGATATTAAAGTCAAAATGCTCCCCCCATTGATCAAAACGGGCGCCATTCTTCCATGCACTATAAACTACTACAGAAAGCGTTGAATCCGCTCTTACCATTATACTCTCTAATATATGCTGTCCGTAATGAATACCTTTAATATCTACTGCGGCTTTTTTCTTTATAAATTTAATTTTTTCTTCCAGGATATCCGGGTCATTGGCCTTAAGCCACTGAAAAGGCGTGTGAGCTTGAGGCACTAAAGGAGATATAGTAACATTTACTTTCAGTCCACTAAGTTTTCTCACTTCCCTTATAAACTCAACAATCTCCTGAATATCTTCCATTGTCTCACCGGGTAACCCGACCAAAAAATAAAGCTTTATCTTATTCCAGCCTTTTGAGGCAGCAATCTTTGCTGCTTCTATTACATCAGCATTTTTTACATTCTTATTTATTACTCTTTTTAATTTCTCTGACGGTGTCTCAGGAGCAAAAGTTAAACCTCCTTTTTTAAGTCTTGTAAGCCTGTCAGATAATTCTCCTGGAAAGCTCGCAGGCCTCATACTGGACATCACTATAGAAACACCTAAATCCCTGAAAGCATAATGAAGTTCGTCTAAAATATCAAGAAGCTCAGGATGGTCTGTTGCAGAAAGCGAAGTAAGAGCTATTTCGTCATGACCTGTAGAAGCTACTGAATTTTTAGCAATCTCCATGATTTGTTCGGTGCTCTTCTCTCTGTACGGATTATAAATTACCGTTGCCTGACAAAACCTGCAGTTATTTTTACAGCCCCTGTTTATCTCAATATTAAGACGGTTATGCGGTATATCAACAACTGCAACAGGCGGGTTCACAGGGAAAAACTTATTATTAAACTCAGAATATATTGCTATTTCTGTACTTTTGCTTTTACCCGGAATATATACTCCTTTCATATCAAGTGCAATATTTAAAAACTTCTCTTTATCCTGATTTTCTTCAAATGTTTTCAGTAGTTCAGGTAACATTGCTTCTGCTTCACCAATATAAATTAAGTCAAGAAACTCTGATAATACCGCAGGATTACTACAGGCAGGCCCTCCGCCTATGATCAGCGGAGCGGAAACTTTGCGATTTCTCCTGAATAGCTCTATGCCGGCTAAATCAAGCATATTCAAAAAATTCGTATATGAAAGTTCATAATGAAAAGAGAAACCTATTATGTCAAATTCTTTTGCCGGCGACCTTGTTTCAAGAGAAAACAAGGAAATATTGTTCTGCCTCATCCATTTCTCCATATCAAGCCACGGAGCAAAGCACCTCTCGCAGGCAAAAGAACTGTGATTATTTATAATATTGCCGACAGTATGATAACCCAAACTGCTCATTCCTATAACATAATCATCGGGGAAACACAAAAGAAACTTCTTTGCTCCTTTCTTCCCGGGATAAGAGTTCCATTCTGTACCGAGATATTTACCCGGCTTTTGAAACTGTTTTAATACATTTTCTGTTATCCCTACTCCCTCATTACTCATTCTTCATTCCTTTTTTTCATATGTAAATAAACCATTTATCGGGCTTGATAAATCAAGCCCCTACAAAATCAAGCCTTTACAGTTTTGCGTAGGGGTCAGATTTATCCGACCATTTATTGAGTCCTAAATGATGCATTTTTTGCGAGCTTTAAGACTTTTGCCAAAGGCAAAAAGTCTCCGGAGCAACAAAATACATTTTTAGGGCTCAATTATTTTCACCCAGCTCCTGTACGCAGGAGCTGGATTCATCCGCTTTTGTGCTGGCTCGCCGGCATGTCCGTTTCACCTGCCAATAATCTCCGTTCTTCTATTTATATTTAAAAGCACCCCTATCAATGCCATAAATAAAACCATCCCTGTACCACCGTATGAAACAAGCGGGAACTGCACTCCTATTACAGGAAGTAATCCAAGAGTAACACCTGTGTTTAACACAACCTGCGCAAATATCAGCGCAAAAATTCCGCCTGCAATTAATCTGCCGCTTAAATCTTCTGTCCTTTCCATTATTCTTAAAATCTGCCAGAGCAGTATTCCTATAAAAGAAAGTATTGCTATGGCTCCCCAAATTCCAAGCTCTTCGGAAATAGTGGCAAAAATAAAATCAGTATGTCTTACGGGCAGAAATCCAAGCTGAGTCTGCGTTCCGCCAAATAAACCTTTGCCAAAAATCCTTCCCGAGCCTATCGCTAAAAGCGACTGCCTGATATTGTAACCCACGCCTAATGGATAAAGCTCAGGAATCATAAATGAAATAATCCTTTTTTTCTGGTACATTTTAAGAAAATTAGACCCTAAAATACCTGCGCCTGAAGAAATCCAGAATAAAAATATCAACCATAATAAATATTTTAAGTTTAAATATTTCAATACTTTTCTGGCTTCCATGAAAATAAAATATATAATTACAGATGCTATAAGAGGATAAAGCATGTATTTCAAATTTAATAGAGAGAGAGATTTCACGCTGAGATAACTCTCTAAAAATAAAGTTACTACCGCAATCCCCGCATATGGCAATGCTATAACCATCCAGTTTGTATTAACCGGCGCGACCTCAAGCATCATAGCAAGGACAGGAATAAAAAGAATTGCAGAACCGGCATCAGGCTGAACTGTTACTAAAGCCATGACAATAACTGTGGGTATAAATGCATAAAGCAATCTGTTATATTTTCCTATTATTAATGCTAAAAACATAATCATTGAAAACTTTACAAATTCTACCACCTGAAAATGAAAAACTCCAAAATTAAACCATCTTCTTCCGCCGTGAATCTCAACTCCAAAAACTAATACACCAATTAACAGCAAAACTGAAACAAAATAAAATAATGGACTTAACTCTTCCAAAATTTTATACGGAAAACTCCTTAAAATAAACATAATTGCCACACCGATAAAAACTGCAAAAGTCTGTTTAATATACAGCGTCTGAAAATCCGCTGAGTTTATAGTTGAAGATAATACCATAACTATACTCAGCATTCCTAAAAATAATGTAATCACTAAGATTATATTCTCAATTTTTTTTCTCATTTTAATTTAAACGCTTTCAAAATTCCTCTTGCTACAGGCATTGCTGATGTTGAACCATATCCGCCATTTTCTACTAAAACCACTATAGCAATCTCTGGATCATCAACAGGCGTAAAACATGCAAACCATCCGTGATCATCGCCAGATGGAGCTTCAGCAGTGCCTGTCTTACTGGCAACTTCAAAAGGTAGATTAAGAAATTTTGCTGTCCCGTAATCCGTCACTTTTTTCATTGCCTCTTTAATTTTCTTAAATGTATCTATGGAAATATCTATATTTTTTTCAAGTTTAGGAGTATTTTTTTCCAGTACTTTCTTATCAGAAGATACTACCATTTTAACAATATGAGGCGCGTACATCTTTCCTTCTGTTGCTATCACAGATATCATTTTTAAAATCTGCAGCGGGTTTACAAGCACATACCCCTGTCCCACACACATATTTGCAGTATCTCCGGGGTACCACCCTGTGCCGGCGTGCTTCTTTTTCCATTTCCGGTCTGGAATTAAACCTGTTTTTTCTCCTTCAAAGATGCCCTGCGATAACTTACCAAGCCCCATTTTTTTAGCATTTTTATAAATAGCATCTACCCCTATATCCATACCCAATTGATAAAAATACACATTACAGGAATTTGCAATTGCTTCTAATAAGTTCAGCCTCCCGTGTTTTTTATCTTTCCAGCATCTATAAACTTTTTTATCGTAACCTATTTTTATAGAACCTTTACATATATACTCAGTGTTAACATTTAAAATATCTAATTCTAACGCACTGATTGCTGTTATTAACTTAAAAACAGAGCCCGGAGCGTACTGCCCCTGTATCACCCTGTCAAACAACGGATATTCCGGGTCCTCAAATATTTCCTTTGCTTTATCTATTGAAAGCGGTAAAGTAAAATCCTCAGGATTAAAACCCGGTTTAGAAAGCCATACAAGTATTTCGCCTGTCTCAGGTTTCATTGCAACCACCGCGCCGGCTCTATCACCCATGGCTCTCATAGCTGCTTCCTGTAAATCCCAGTCTATAGTCAACAGTAAATCATTTCCAATTTCAGGCATGCAGGTATTGATAATTCTACGGTGAGTTCCTGTAACTCCAACTTCTACTTCCTGGAAACCATCCGAACCGCGAAGCACCCCGTCATATACTTTCTCCAGTCCGCATTTGCCGACTTTATCTTTTAATTTGTACCCATATTTCTTCATTCTGCTTAATTCAAATTTATTTATTTCACCAATATATCCTAAAAAATGAGAACCATTTTCACCAAAGGGATATTTTCTCCGCGGCTCTATTTGAATTGAAGCCTGCCTGAGATGATGAATATTTTCCTCTATTTTAACTATCTCCTCTCTTGAAAGATAAGTCATAAGTTTAATTACCCCGAACGGCAGTATATCGCCGACTCTAAATCTTTTAAGAATACTTTCCCTTGACCTGCCTGTTATCCGGGAGAGCTTTTTAGCAATCTTATTTTTTTCTTCAACACTAAGCCCGCGAGATGCAATATAAAGTGAATACACAGGTTGATTTCCTGCAAGTTTTCTTGATTTTCTATCAAATATTCTGCCCCTTGGAGCAGGAATATAGAAATACTGTATTCTGTTTTTTTCAGCTTTCCTCCAGTAATAGTCTCCTTTTAATACCTGTAACTGAAAAAGCCTGAGTGCAAAAATTGAAAAAATCAGAATTAACAATATTTTTGCCCACCTGAATCTTTGCGCAGGCAGGAAAAAATAACTTTTATTTAGCATCTGCCTTTTTAACTAAATAATACACAATTGGCGCAAGTATGCCGTTAATACCCGCATATACAAAAATGTTTTTCAGCATTGGCGGCGGGTAATTAAAAATCAATCTTATAAAATATATAAAAAAACTAAGTAACAAAAACACTATAAATGTCAGGAAAAACTGAAAAAATATGTTCTGCGCTGTAAATTTACCTTTTAAACTTCCAGCAAAAAAACCTATCATTGTTCTAATTAAGGCTCTTGTTCCGATTATTCCCATAACAAAAATATCTTCTATCAGGCCAGAGAAAAACCCAAACAGTTCACCATAATATTGACCCTTAACTAAAGATATTTCTATAGTTAAAAGAAGCATTATATTAATACCTATACCTTCAAATGAAAAATACTTTGATAGTATCAACTGAACTACAAACCCAATTAGTAATGTCAATATCATAATAATTGGATAATAGGGGGTATTAGGTTCCCTATTCCCCTTTCCCTATTACCTCTTTTTTAGCACATACACATACTTTGCATTCTGAGGATAATAAGCTCCTTTAACAACCGCATATTTACCTGTTGAAAATTCCAGTGTTTCTACTCCTGTAACTTTTCCAACATATAACGCAGGCGGGAATATGCCACCCATACCGGAAGTATATACTTCATCGCCCCTCGATATTTCAGCATCAGGAGAAAGATACTTTACTTTCAGTAACCAGCTATTATTCCCCTTTATCACTCCGCTATAAATTTTACTTACATTTACGGCGCATCTGAAATCAGATGAAGTAATTAAAACTACTCTGCTGAAATCTTTAAACACTTCCGCTATTCTTCCTATTAACACCCAGTTTGAATCTACCGCAGTTACCACAGGCATATCTTCCTTTAATCCGTCATTTTCACCTTTATTTATATTAAACTCTGAAAAATAATTTTCAGGAAATTTTATTAATACTTCTGCAGGAATTACTCTGCCTCTGTATATATTTCCAAATTTCAGCAGCTTTTTTAACCTTGTGTTTTCATTTCTTAAGCTTTCAAAAACCATGTATTTGGTCTTTAAACTTTTTATTTCTTCTTTCAATTTAATATTTTCAGTATATGTATTTAGTAAGGTTTTTGAACGGCTGTAAATTGACCCTGCCTTAACAGCAGGGTATTCCACTGCCATGGATACGGGAACCATAATTTTAACAATTATATTTTTTATTACCAATACAGCGGGCAGTTTATTAGCAATAAGTAAAAACAAACTTATTACCATAAGTACAATAAAAGTATGTAATATAACTCGTCTATTCACTATTTGTAGACAGGAAGAATGGAATAATTAACTCAGCCTTTGAATGCAAGAGCGGGATTAATATTTTTTGTAGTACGGAGATATGCGCTTTGATTTTTTTAAATTGTCCATCTGCTCCAGATATTTTCCTGTGCCCATTACCACGCAATTCATAGGTTCATCTGCAATATGTACAGGAAGAGAGGTAGCTTCTCTTAACAAGTCAGTTATCCCGCCCATCAAAGCACCGCCCCCGACCAGAACAATCCCGCGATCAACTAAATCAGCAGAAAGCTCAGGTGGAGTCTGATTAAGAGTATCTTTAATAACTTTTACTAATTCTTTCATGGGCCCTGCTAAAGATTCTCTGATATTATCAGTTGATATTGTTATGATCTTTGGTAAACCGCTTACTAAATCTCTACCCTTTATTTCCATTTCCTTTGATTCTGTAGTTGGATATACGGAACCAATTTTTATTTTTGCTTCTTCAGCAGTTCTTTCTCCTATAATCATATTTTCTTTTTCTTTAAAATGCTCCACTATTGCCTGATCAAAGTCATCCCCTGCTATTCTTAAAGCATTTGTTAAAACCATTCCCCCGAGGGAAATAACAGCTACTTCCGTAGTCCCTCCCCCTATATCAACAATCATATTTCCTGCAGGCTCATACACAGGCAGTTCTGCTCCAATAGCTGCTGCCATAGGCTCTTCAATAATATGTACCTGGCGCGCTCCTGCTCGCTCTGCGGATTCTCTTACCGCTCTTCTTTCAACCTCTGTGCAGGAAGATGGAACACTGATTACTATACTGGGATGTAAGAGACTTTTTCTCGTATGAACTTTTTTTATAAAATACCTTATCATCCTCTCAGTAGTCTCAAAATCAGCTATAACTCCATTTTTAAGAGGCCTGACTGCAGTTATACTTGCAGGTGTCCTGCCGAGCATCCTTTTTGCGTCTATTCCCACTGCCAGTATATCATCAGTATCTTTGTTTATTGCAACAACAGAAGGTTCCCTTAAAACTATGCCTCTTCCTTTTACATAAACCAACACATTTGCTGTACCTAAATCTATTCCCATATCGTTTGAAAATAATCCAAATAAATAATTAAACATTAATTATTTCTAAAATACACTTCTGAGTGCCATCACCTTTTTGGGGACTGTCAAGGCGTAACATCCTGGTATATCCTCCGCACTTAGAAATATTCGCAGGTCCTATCACACTTAACAATCTATCTACACCGTCATCCGGAAGAAACCTTGCTATGCGCCTTCTATTTACAACATTATCTTTTTTAGCGCGGGTTATTAATTTTTCAACTCTTCTTTTAACAAGCCTTGCTGCAGGAACTGTTGTCGTAATCCTCCCCCTTTTAATTAAATGGTATGTAAGATTCTTTATTCTTCTTTTTTCCTTAATATTCAATGCCTAATTCTCCATTCTCTCTTTTTTTAGTGCACAATCTCTTAGTCTCCCAGTCTCCTAATCTCCAATTCTTAATTCTCAATCCTTAAGTTTAAGTTCTGTGCCTTTTTCTGCATTAATCTCATCTAATCTTTCTTTAATTTTATCAACAGACTTTTTACCTACTTTTTCAATCTCTAATATCTCTTTTTCAGACATTTCTAAAAGTTCCTCTACCACCTTTACCCCCATCTGACTCAATAAACCTGTAACTCTTGCTCCAATATTCAGGTTTGCTACCGGCATTTTTCTTATGTCTTCTTTTTCTTTTTCTTTAGACGCTGCTTCACCAAGTTCAATTTCTTCAACTTCGGATACTTCAAATACATCAAATGACTTCTTTAAAATCTGCGAAGCATAGGCAACAGACTCACTGGGTTTTATACTGCCATCAGTCCATACCTCTAAGATGAGTTTGTCATAATCTGTTTTCTGGCCAACGCGTGCATTTTCTACATCATAACTCACTTTCCGGATTGGAGAAAATGCTGCATCTACTGGTATTTCACCTATTGCTGTAACTTCTTCCTGTCTTGTTGCAGCTAAAGAATATCCTCTTCCCTTCTCTATAACTGCCTCCATATATAGTCTTCCGTTTTCACCTAAGGTTGCTATATGCATTGCAGGATTAAATAATTCTATTGATTCATTTAATTTAAAATCCTGAGCCTTAACTTCCTTTCTACCGCTTACTTCTAAAGTTATAATCTGCCTTTCTTCAGTATATAACTTAAAACGCAATTGCTTTAAATTAAATATTATCTCAATTATATCCTCTTTAACTCCTTCAATAGAAGCATACTCATGATCCACGCTATCTATCTTTACTGAAGTTATCACCGTACCTTCCATTGATGCAAGAAGTACTCTTCTCAGAGAATTACCTATAGTATGGCCATAACCTCTCTCAAATGGTTCACAAGAAAATTTCCCATAATTATCGCTTTCCTCAAGCCACTGTATTTTTCCGGGAAGCTGAAAATCCCTGAATTTCATATATCCTCCTTCTTAAATCGTGAAGTGTTTTACTCTTTACCCTTTACGCTATTATTTGCTGTACAACTCAACTATAAGACTTTCTTTAATATCTCCACCTGCTAAAGTTATCTCATCGCGAGTTGGTTTTCTTACCATAGTGCCTACAAGAGTTGAAGTATTGAGTTCAAGCCAACCCGGCCTCCCAATACCTTCTGCTTCTTTTAGCGCATCTTTTATAATTTCAAGTTTCATAAATTTTTCATTAATAGAAATCTTATCATTCTCTTTTACAATATAAGAAGGTATATTGCATATTCTTCCATTAATTTTAATCATTCTATGAAGTACCATTTGCCTTGCCTGAAGTATTGAAGATGCAAACCCGAATCTCTTCACAACATTATCAATGCGACTCTCTAATTTAATTAAAAGATTTTCACCTGTTGGACCGGCTTCTTTTTCCGCCTTCTCAAAAAATAAACGGAACTGTTTTTCTGTCATAAAAACAGTTCTTTTTACTTCCTGTTTTTCTCTTAATTGAAGGCCATACTCAGTCACCCTTTTTTTCTTTTTACCGTGTTGTCCGGGCGCATATTGTCTTTTCTCAAACGAACATTTCGCAGTTAAACATCTGGATCCCTTCAGAAAAAGTTTTTTCTTTTCTCTTCTGCATAACTTGCAAACAGCCTTTCTATATACAGCACACATATTTGTCACTTCCCTCCATCTTAATTGGGTAATAGGTATTGGGTTCCCCATTCCCTTTTTTTCATTATACTCTTCTGGCTTTGGGTGGCCGGCATCCATTGTGAGGAATTGCAGTAATATCCTGGACAGAAATAATTTCCAGCCCTTCTGCCTCTAAACTCCTTATTGCCGTTTCCCTTGATGAACCAGGCCCCTTAACTCTTATCCTTACCTTCCTCATTCCATTATTTTTGATTACTTTCCTGGCTGCAGTCTGCGCAGCAAGCCCTCCTGCATACGCAGTCCCTTTTTTTGAACCTTTCATTCCAATACCGCCAGCAGTGGCCCAGGTAAGGACATTTCCCTCTTCATCGGTTATTGAAACAATTGTATTGTTAAAAGTGCTTTTTATGTATGCTATTCCTGAATTTACCTTTACTTTTTTCTTCCGTTTTGTTTTTGTATCACTTTTTTTAGGCATATTTTCTTTACCTTACTACTTTCTTTCCTTTAGTGGCAGCTCCCCGCTTTCCCTTCCTTGTTCTTGCATTAGTTTTTGTCCTCTGTCCCCGGAGCGGCAAACCCCTTTTATGTCTGTAACCCCTATAACTTCCAATTTTTGCTAACCTCTGTATATCTTCTCTTACAGATCTTCTTAATTCTCCCTCAAGCTGAAATTCCTGAACAGTCCTCTGAAGGGTATCTATTTCCTCCTCAGAAAGAGCATGAACTCTTTTTTCTCCATCAATATTAGCTTTCTCAAGAACTTCTTTAGCAATATTCGGACCTATACCATATATATAAGTTAAACTAATCTTTACCTTTTTTTCCTTGGGTATATTTATTCCTGCTATTCTAGCCATAATTACCTTTCAACTTTTGCATTTTCTTAGCCCTGCCTCTGTTTATGACGCGGATTAGAGCACAACACCCTTACCACACCTTTCCTTCGTATAACTTTACAATTTGGACATATTGGCTTTACTGATGCTCTAACTTTCATAATCTTCCTTCTTTTTTACCCTATTCTATATATAATTCTGCCTTTTGTAGGATCATACCTGGTAATTTCTACCTTTACTCTATCGCCAGGTAATACTCTTATATATTTTACTCTCATTTTACCTGAAATATGCGCCAGTATCTGGCCGCCTAAGTCAAGTTTCACACGAAACATTGTATTTGGTAATGCTTCTAATACCCTACCTTCAAGTTCTACTGTATCTTTATCTGTCTTCATAATAAGTCAGTTAAATTTCTATGTCCTTTTTCAGTTATAGCAACTGTGTTTTCAAAATGACATGAAAGCTGACCATCTTCTGTTACTACAGTCCAGTTGTCTTCTTTTGTTCTAATATTATACTTACCAACATTTATCATAGGTTCAAGCGCTAAAACCATGCCTGATTTAAGAATTAATCCTGTATTTTTTCTTCCGTAATTTGGCACCTGAGGTGGCTCATGTAATTTTCTTCCAATTCCATGCCCGACAAGATCCTTTACAACGCTGTACCCCGCACTTTCAGCTACCTGCTGTATCGCATGGGAAATATCGTATAATTTGTTATTAGTATACATTTTTGATATTCCCATTTCAAGGGCTTTTTTAGTAACCTCAATTAAATCTTTCTCTTTTTTGCCTATTTTACCAACTCCAACTGTAAAAGCCATATCCGTATAAAAACCCTGCCATATTCCACCAATATCAATACTTATAATATCTCCTTCCTTTAATACCTTATCCATGGAAGGTACTCCATGGACTATCTCCTCATTTACAGATGTACAGATTACTGCTGGAAAAGGCGGATTCCCGTAATTTAAAAAAGCTGGCAACAATTTCTTTTTCTTAAATAATTTTCTTGCCTTCTTATCCAAATGCATTGTTGTAATTCCAGGTGAAACCATATTTTTCAATTCCCGTGCAATTTCAGAAAGAAGCTGCCCGCCTGTATACATTATGTTTATTTCAGTTAAATTTTTTATATCTACCATATTCCTCAATTCTCAATTCTTTACCTAATCTCGCAATCTCCCAGTCTCCTAATCTCCAATTTTTACTATCAAAGAACAACTACACAAATGCTCTTATATCTTCAAAGATTTCATCAATTTTTCTATTGCCGTCTATCTCATTTAAAATATGCTTTTTTCTATAATAATCAATTAAAGGTTGGGTTTGTTTATAATAAGTCTCAATTCTCGCTTTAATAGTGTCTTCTGTATCATCTTCCCTTTGTCTGTTTTTCAGCCTTTTAATTACTTCTTCCTCTGGAATTGTAATATAAAAAACCCTGTCTAAATTCTCCAATTTATCAAACTCTTCTGCCTGAATTATAGTGCGGGGAAACCCGTCTAAGATATAACCATCCTTCACATCCTCTTGACTCATTCTGTCTTTTACTATACCTAAAACTATATCATCAGGTATAAACTTTCCTTCTTTCATTATTTTTTGCACCTTTACTCCAAAATCAGTTCTTTTTTCAGCAGCATCCCTGAAAATATCTCCTGTTGAAATATGAGGAATTCTTAAAAACTCAGCAAGCTTTTTTGCCTGAGTTCCTTTACCTGCGCCTACAATTCCAATCATCACTATCTTCACTCGTAACTCATCACTTGATATTAAAGTGCCTGCCCTTTAACCTGCCTTTTTTCATAAACCCTTCATATTGTCTCATAATGAGATGAGACTCTAACTGACCCATGGTATCAAGAGCAACTCCCACAACAATTAAAAGAGCGGTTCCGCCAAAATAAAAAGGGACATTAAATATTCTCTCAAAATAAGAAGGCAGAATAGCAATACAAACAATAAATATTGCGCCTACAAAAGTAATTCTCGTTAAAACTTTATCAATAAAATCTGCTGTAGGCTTACCAGGTCTTATACCTGGAATGAAACCACCCCACTTTTTCATATTTTCTGCTATATCGCGTGGATTGAAAGTTATAGCAGTATAAAAATAACAGAAAAAAATAATAAGACCCGCATAAATAATAGTTCTTGCCCAGAAACCAGGCCTGAGATACTGGCTGATGGCTACAAAAACAGGTGAATTCGGGAAAAATTGCGATAACTGTATAGGCAAAAGAAGTACAGCCATTGAAAATATTACTGCAATAACACCTGATTGATCCACCTTCAGCGGAAGATAAGTACTCTGCCCGCCATACATCTTTCTACCTACAACTCTTTTAGCATACTGGACTGGAATCTTTCTCTGTCCCTGCTCAACAAAAACCACTACCATAGTCACAAGCACCATTGCTGTAGTTATAAACAATGCAGTAAAAAGACTCATTTCTTCAACTCTTATCATCCTGAAAAGATTGTTTACTCCTGCAGGCATACGGGCTACAATTCCTGTAAATATAATAAGAGAGATTCCATTACCAATACCATCGTCAGTAATTCGTTCTCCAAGCCACATTATAAGAATAGTTCCTGTCATAAGAGTTATAACTGTTATAAGTTGAAATCTTAAACCAGGGTCATGCACAACCCTGACACCTCCGGTCTCCATAGACTGCATCCAGAAAGTCAGACCAAACGCCTGTATAGCTGCAATTGCCACTGCAGCATATCTTGTTATCTGGTTAATCTTTTTTCTTCCTGCTTCTCCTTCTTTTTGAAGTCTTTCAAGATAAGGTATTGTAGTTCTGAGTAAACTCATGATAATAGAAGCATTTATATACGGCATAATACCCAGCGCAAATACTGAAAGCCTCCCAAGCGCCCCACCTGAAAACATATCTAAAAAACCAAAGAGCGTTCCTGCCTGTGCCTCAAAAAATGCCTTTAATGTCCTTACATCTACTCCAGGCACCGGTATGGTAGTACCAATTCTATATACCACAAGAATTAAAAGTGTAAAAAGTATCTTCTTCTTTAAATCAGCTATTTTAAAAACATTACCGAAACCTTTAAGCATTTATCTTTCCCCCTGCTTTTTCTATCTTTTCTTTAGCTTTTACTGACAGGCTGCACCCTGATACATTTATCTTTTTCTTAATTTCCCCATTACCTAAAACCTTAACT
The DNA here is from genome assembly GCA_048634875.1 of Deltaproteobacteria bacterium. Classification (GTDB taxonomy): domain Bacteria; phylum CG03; class SLGR01; order SLGR01; family JBDRKX01; genus JAIVZN01. Next base: position 24,544 of record JAIVZN010000001.1, read on the forward strand.
CTGTACTTACCTTTGATTAAACCTTTTTCTTTTAGCTTTTCAGGGGACACAACTTCTCCACTTTTAAATTTATCTGAAAGCTGACTGACATTAACTATCTCTATTTTTTCAGCAAACATCTTATTGCTGAAGCCTCTCTTTGGCACTCTTCTTGTAAGAGGCATCTGTCCGCCTTCAAAACTAACTTTCTTTGAAAGTCCTGTTCTATGGCCGCTTCCTCCCCTGCCACGACCGCAACTTCTTCCTTTACCGGAAGCCGGCCCGCGGCCTTTCCTGACTTTCTTTTTCTTTGAACCTTTAGCAGGCTGTATAGAATCTATTCTTAATATATCCATCTTCTTTAAGGAATGTGGTATGAGGTATGTGGGAGTAGGGAATAATATCTTGCTTTCTTCAGCGAAGCGTTCTTCCATCTTCTATCTTTCCTCATTCCTATACCCTCATTCTTCATTATAATTCTTTCGCCTCTTTGCCTCTGCCTTCAGCTATACACTCTTTTGTTCTAAGTCTTTTTAAACCATTTATAGTGGCGTATACAACATTAAGGGAATTTCTGGAACGCAGGCACTTTGCAAAAATATTTTTAACACCTACTGCTGTAAGTACATCCCTTGCAGGACCTCCTGCAATAATTCCTGTTCCGGGACACGCAGGTTTTAATAGAATTTCAGCCGCTCCGCATCTTCCTATTATTGAATGCGGAATAGTAAAATCTTCAGTTAATGATACATTATTCATATTTTCTTTTGCTTTAGCAATACTCTTTTCTATTGATATTCTAACATCATTTGCTTTCCCGATAGCACAGCCAATTCTGCCATTTCCATCACCAACAACAGTTAGAGTAGAAAACCCGAACCTTTTCCCACCTTTTACAACTTTAGCTACCCGCTTTATATCAACTACTCTTTCTATTAATTCCTGGCCTTCTTTCTGTAATAATCCTGACTTTTCCATTAAACCTTTCCACCTTCCACTTTTTTGCCATTCAGCCGCTCGCTGACGCTACGCTTTTCATGTATAGACATGCACTCGCTCCTTCATACTTTCCACTAAAATTCCAGTCCTCCTTCTCTTGCGCCTTCAGCAAGCTCCTTAACTGCACCATGGTACTTAAATTTACCGCGGTCATAATATACTTTTTTCACTTTTTTTTCAAGAGCTTTCCCGGCAACAAGTTTCCCTACTTCATAAGCCCGTTCTTTTGGACTCTCAAACTTTTTATTCTTTATATCAAATGAAAGCGACGACACACCTGTTACAACAATACCATTAAAATCATTTATTATCTGAGCATATATATGCCTGTTTGACCTAAAAACCGCTAATCTATGCCTTTCTATCTTTCTCATTTGCCAGTACCTGTAAAACTACCGCCGATAGCTGTTTTTCCTGCTTTCTTTCTTACCTTTTCACCTTTATATCTTATGCCCGAGCCCTTATAGGGTTCTGGCGGTTGAATATCTCTTATTTCAGCGGATACCTCTCCAACTTTCTGTTTATCTATCCCTGAAATTTCAATTATATTTTTCTCAACTTTTGCCTGAATCCCTTCAGGTAGCTGAAAATCAACAGAGTGGGAAAATCCAACTTCTAAAACCAGGCTCTTTCCCTGTACTTTTGCCTTTTTTCCCCTTCCTATAATTTCTAATTTTTTACTAAATCCTTCTTTAACACCTGTTACCATATTATATATAAGTGTCCTTGTCAGCCCGTGAAGACTCCTTAATTTTATAGAATCATTTTCCCTATTTATTATTATCTGCCCTTCCTCTATACGGACTTTTATCCCATCAGGTATTTTATATTCAAGTTTTTTCCCTGAAGACTCCACTGCTATATCCTGTCCGGATATACTGACATTGACACCCTCGGTTATCTTTATTGGCATTTTTCCTATTCTACTCATCTTATTTAAGGAATGTGGTATGAGGTATGTGGGAGTAGGGAATAATTTTTTTCCCCTCATTCCTCATTCCTATACCCTCATTCTTCGTTCTACCACACATATAAAATTACTTCACCGCCAAGATGGTTCTTTCTGCATTCCTTATCAGTCAGCAAACCTCTTGAAGTTGATATTATTGCTCTTCCCAAACCCTCAAGTACTTTTGGAATGTTATCTACTCCAACATAAATCCTGCGGCTGAGATGTGAAATTCTCTTTATATCCTGTATTACAGAATCGCCATCCACCGTATATTTTAAATATATTTTCAATATTCCCTGTTTGTTATCTTCAATATTTTTATAATTTGCAATATATCCCTCATCCTTTAAAAGGCGGGCAATCTCCTGCATTATTTTTGACGACGAAACATCAACCTGGCTCTTTTTCCGCACAAGAGCATTTTTTACACGACAAATCATATCTGATATTGGATCTGTTACTACCATGATGATTTTACAACTCCCGGAATTTTTCCTTCAGACGCTAACTTTCTAAAACATAGCCTGCATATACCGAAATCTCTCATAAATGCACGCCTTCGCCCGCATAAATTGCATCTGTTATACTTCTGTACCTTATACTTTGGTTCTCTCTTCTGTTTTACTACTAATGCTTTTCTTGCCATCTTCCTTTTAACCTTCCATTTTCAACTATTTAACAAACGGAAATCCCAACAACTCAAACAGCTTTATGGATTTTTCCCTGTCTTTTTTGTCAGTAACAATTGTAATACTCATCCCTTTAATTGATTTTAGCTTATCCATATCAACCTCAGGGAAAATTGATTCATCTGTAATACCTATAGTTAAATTTCCTTGAATATCAAACCTTCTTTTTAAACCGCTAAAATCTCTTATTCTCGGAATTGCTATCCTGAGCAGCTTTTCTAAAAACCCGTACATCATTTTTCCACGCAGAGTAACTCTGCATCCAATAGGCATTCCTTTTCTTAGTGTAAAATTAGATATGGCCTTTTTTGCCCTTGTAACAGAAGGTTGCTGCCCTGTTATTGAGACAATTTCATTCATAGCTTCTTCTAAAACACTTTTGTCGTCCTTTGCAGATTTCAAACCCATATTGATCACTATTTTTTCTATTTCAGGAAGAGCATATACATTTTTAACCTTAAACTCTTTTAACATCTCGGGAATTACTTCCTCTGTATATTTTTTATATAATAATGCTGATATCTGCCTCATACAATCATCTCACCGCATTTCTTACAGACTCTTACTTTCTCGCCATCTTCTAACCTGTCAAACTTTATTCTTGTAGGCTGTGAACACTTTGGACATACAAGCTGAAGGTTTGAAATATGGACAGAAGCTTCTTTTTCTACAACTCCACCCGGATTCTGCTGGGTCGGACGTGTATGTCTCTTAACAATATTAATTTTTGAGACTATAACACGGTTAGAATTCGCAAATATTTTCATAACCTCGCCCTGCTTTCCCTTATCTTTACCTTTTTTTACTATAACCGTATCTTTTTTCTTAATCTTTAACATTTTCTTTAAGGAATGTGGTATGAGATATGTGGGAGAAGGGAATAAACATTTTTCCCTCATTCCTCATTCCTATACCCTCATTCTTCATTATATTACCTCCGGAGCAAGTGAAATTATTTTTGTAAATTCTTTCTCTCTTAACTCCATTGCTATCGGACCGAATACCCTGGTTCCTCTGGGTTGTTTTTTTTCATCTATTAAAACAGCGCCGTTATCATCAAATCTTACAACAGTTCCATCTTTCCTTTTAACAGGATATTTAGTTCTAACTATCACTGCTTTTACTACCTCTCCCTTTGAAACACCGCTGGCAGGAATAGCATCCTTAACTGCGCCTACAATTATATCGCCAACCCTGGCGTATCTTTTTCTTGTACCTCCAAGTACATTAATACACTGTATTTTTTTTGCCCCGGAATTATCCACAACATTTAATAAGGTTTCCCTCTGAATCATTCCCTGACCTCTACTACACGCCATCTCTTTAATTTACTCATTGGCCGTGATTCCTCAATGACAACTGTGTTGCCTAACTTAGATATCTCTTTCGCGTCATGGGCATAAAATTTTTTTCTCTTCTTTATAGCCTTTTGATACAACCGATGACGAACAAGCCGCTCTACTTCCACCACTCTCGTGTTTTTTACCTTGTCGCCTACCACAACTCCCTGAAGCCTTTTTCTTGAAGTTTTCTTGTAATTATTATTTTTCATCCAGCCCTTTCTCCTTTCTTTTTCTCCTTCTTCTTTTTATCCGGCTCCACCTTTGTAATTTGTTTTTCTTCAGAATTGAAAGGGCGGGGTTCACTCTTCATCTCACTAACAACAGTTATAATTTTTGCAATATCTCTTCTAATTATCCTGAGCCTCAGTGGATTTTTTAATGTTCCTGAAGCATGCCCGAATCTAAATTCCATATTCTTTTTCCTTAAATCCTCTAATCTGCTTTCAAGCTCACCAATAGTTTCTTTTCGTAAATCCTGAACTTTTAACATTATTGATATTCACCCCTTGCGACAAATCTACATTTTATAGGCAACTTTGCAATAGCTAATTTCATTGCTTTTTTCGCATCTTCTTTATCTAAACCCTCAAGTTCAAATAAAATTCTTCCGGGCTTCACCACTGCTACATATCCTTCAATATCACCCTTTCCTTTTCCCATTCTTGTTTCAGCAGGCTGTTTTGTCACAGGCAGGTCAGGAAATATTCTTATCCAGACTTTTCCACCCCGTTTCATGTAGCGGGTAATAGCAACCCTTGCTGCTTCTATTTGTTTTTCTGTAATCCACGCAGGCTCTACCGCCTTTAAGGCAAACTCGCCAAAACTAATCAGGCTGCCTCTAACAGCTTTGCCCTTCATACGGCCCCTGTGTTTCTTGCGGTATTTAACTCTTTTAGGTCTCAACATCTTCCTTGTACAGGGACTCCCTTAATACCTCTCCGTTGCAAATCCAGACTTTTACACCTATATTACCATAAGTCGTTTTAGCCTCACAAAAACCATAATCTATATCTGCCCTTAAAGTCTGAAGAGGGATTCTTCCTTTTTTCATCCATTCAGTTCGGGCTATTTCTGAACCGTTTAACCTGCCGCTCACTGCTATTTTAACTCCCTGCACTCCCTCTTCCATTGCATTGGATACTGCTCTTTTTAATATGCTCCTGAATCTTATCTTTTTTACAAGAGCCGTAGCAATACTTTCGGCAATTAAACGGGCATCTGTATTAGGTCTCTTTATCTGTTCAATATTTATAATGGAGCGTTTTCCTGTCATATCATCAATCTCATTTTTTATATTCTCAACTTCAGATCCACCTCTTCCAATTATAATTCCAGGTTTATCTGTATGTATTGTAACCCTTATTGTTTCGCCCATTCTCTCTATCTCTATTTTTGAAATTCCAATATTCTTGACACGATTTCTGATATATTTTCTTACCTTTTCATCCTCAACAATAAACCTCGGCATTTCTTTAAGATTAAACCATCTTGACTGCCACGTCTTATTTATTCCTAATCTAAACCCTATTGGATGTACTTTTTGTCCCATTATATCTCCCTCTTTTTTTCTCCTACCTCAATTTCTATGTGAGCAGTGGGTCTTCTTAAAATATCAGCTCTCCCCATTGCTCTCGGGCGCATTCTCTTTAATACAGGCCCGTGACCAACCCAGGCCTTTATTATGCTTATTTTTTCTATAGAATCCACTGCGCCTGCATTTGCAACTGCTGATTCAAGCGTTTGCTTTACCGGTTCTACAGCCCTTCTGTTTATAAACTTCAAAATCCAGTATGCTTTGTCCACTCTTTTACCCCTGATTTTATCCAGCACTAAATTTATCTTTCTTGGGCTCATTCTGATATATTTTGTTCTTGCTTTTCCAATCATTTTTTCATTGATGCATCTATTTCCTTAGAATGCCCTGCTCCATGGCCTTTGAACCACCGCGTCGGGGAAAACTCCCCGAGACGATGACCGACCATATCTTCAGTTATTAATACTTCTATAAATTTTTTTCCATTATGAACTGGTATAGTTAAACCAACAAAATCAGGTATTATCATTGAACTCCTTGAATATGTGGGAGCAGTTTTCTTACTTCCGCCAGCCCTGGCTCTTCTAACTTTCTTTAATAACCTTTCTTCAACAAAAGGACCTTTTTTTGCAGATCTACCCATTACTTTTTTCTCCTCCGCACTATCATTTTATCAGATGCTTTATTTTTTTTGCGTGTTTTTACACCTCTACATTTCTTGCCCCATGGATTTGACGGTATATTATTTCCCTTGCTCTTTCCTCTGCCTCCACCATGAGGATGATCTACAGAATTCATTGCAGTTCCTCTAACCCTTGGCCTTTGCCCCCTGTGTCTGGTAGCGCCGGCAAAACCCAATTTGATTTTCTCATGATCGGCATTGCCAATTTTTCCTATGGTAGCCGCGCAGTTCGCATTTATCCTGCGGACTTCACCTGAGGGAAACTTCACCAGGACAAATTTTTCCTCCTTTGCAGTAAGTGTTGCTTCCCCGCCTGCACATCTTACTAAAATCCCTCCCTGACCTGGATTTAATTCAATGCCATGAATTACTGTTCCTTCAGGAATATATTTTAACGGTCTTGTATTCCCAATTTTAAGTGGAGCATTTTCTCCACTTTGCACCTTATATCCGACTTTCAATCCATCAGGGTGCAGAATATACGATTTTGTTCCATCAGCATATTGTATAAGAGCAAGATTTGCAGAACGATTTGGATCATACTCTACAGCTAACACATTAGCTTCATCGCTCCTGGCTCTCTTAAAATCAATTATTCTTATTTTCTGTTTACTGCCACCTCCACGATGCCTTATAGTTACTCTTCCATAACTATTGCGTCCACCGCTTTTCTTTTTTGTGATAGTTAGAGACTTCTCGGGGTTTTCCTTGGTTATTTCATCTTTCTTTACCCTTGAACTACCTCTTCTTGCCGGTGTTAATGCTTTGTATTTTATTATAGCCATTCTTCTATCTTCTATCTTCCATCTTTACGGTCCTTCCATTAGCTTAATTCTGTCACCTTCTTTTAAAGTAACTATAGCTTTTTTTCTTTTAGAAGTTTTTCCCGTAAATCTTCCTAATCTTTTTGGTTTCCCCGCTACAGACTGAGTATTAACTGAAAGTACTGTAACGCCAAAAACACTTTCAACTGCACTTTTAACCTCTTTCTTGTTTGCCCTCAAATCCACATAAAAAGTAAATTTATTTTTTTCTAACTTATCATTTGTGGTTTTTTCTGTTACCACAGGGCCCATCAATATATCATATCCTGACATCTTACTTTCCACTTTCAACCTTCAACTTTCCACCCTCTCCCAAACCCCTTGAACTTAAGAAGCTATCCCATGCTTTTTGAGAAAATAATATTTTTTCATGTTCTAATAATCTGTATGCATTAATATCTTTCCAGAGTGTTACTGTAACATTCTTTATATTTCTAAATAACCGCAAAATTTCAGGATTCCTTTCTTCTAATAAAACTAAAGTTTTGATGCTATTGTCATTAAATATATCTTTCAAAAAAGCAACAGCTAACTTTGTCTTAGGTTCTTTAAATTCAATTTTATCAACTACTTTCAAATTATTTTCTTTTATTCGCTGTACAATCATCTGCACAGTGGCTATCTGTTTCTTTTTCTTTGGTATCCTTTTCTTAAATGACTGTTCCCGTGTAGGGCCAAATGTAACTCCACCGCCTCTCCATATCGGCGATCTGTTAGAACCTGCCCTTGCCCTGCCTGTTCCTTTCTGCCTCCATGGTTTTTTCCCTCCGCCTGACACCTCCGAAATAGTCTTAGTACATGCATTACCGCTTCGCTTGTTAGCTAAAACCACAGTTACCACTTCATGCAAAAGCGCCTTATTAACTTTAGTCTCTTTTAATTTTTCTGGTAATTCTGGTATTACTGCTTTCATTTTTTAATATTTTTCTGTAAAAAAAGCAGGCTCTTTCTTGGTCCAGGAACAGCACCTTTAACAATTATAATATTTTCATTCTTGTTAATATCCATAACTTCTAAATTCCAGACTGAAACCTTTGTCCCGCCTTTTCTTCCTGCCATTTTCACTCCAGGAAAAACTCTGGAAGGAGAAGCTGCCTGCCCTATAGAACCTGGTGCCCGGTGAAACCTTGAACCATGCCCGCCAGGGCCTCCTTTAAAGCCCCACCTTTTTATAACCCCTGTAAAACCCTTTCCCTTGGATATACCCTGAATATCTATCTTTTCGCCAATCTCAAAAACATCCACATAAAGTTTTGCGCCTATTTCCGGGGGTTCTGTATTCTTCCCATACCATTTAACAACCTTTAGATACTTTAAAGGCGGTAATTTTTTCTTCTTCAAATATCCAAGCTCGGGCTTATTCAGCCGGGATTCCCTGATTTCTTCATACCCGATTTTAATTTTATTATCTTCCCTGCCAACAACATAACACGGCCCGCAGGAAATCAAAGATACAGGAATACTGTTTCCTTCTATATCAAACCATCTTGACATCCCTATTTTAATTCCTAATAATCCATGTATCATCTTAATCTTTCCATTTTATATTAAACATTTTTATTTTAGATTTGTTAATTTTAATCCCCAATTTCCTTTATGCCTTTATCTCCACCCCGATGCCTGAAGGAAGCTCTAATTTACCAAGTTCATCAACTGTTACCGAAGTCGGATTATGTATGTAAATTAATCTCTTATGTATCCGCATTTCAAATTGATCCATACCCCTTTTATCCACATGAGGCGACCTCAGTACTGAATATTTCTTTATTCTTGTCGGAAGCAGTATCGGGCCGGAAACCCTGGAGCCTGTTCTGGTAATTGTATCTACTATGCGCTTGACAGATTTATCAAGCATCCTGTGGTCATATCCCTTTAATTTAATCTGTATTTTCTGTTCAACCGCCATTATTCAACTACTTCAGCTACAACACCCGCTCCAACCGTATGTCCGCCTTCCCTTATCGCAAACCTGAGTCCCTGCTCCATTGCCACTGCCTGTATTAACTCGCCCTCTATATCCACATTATCGCCGGGCATCACCATCTCCCTGCCTTCAGGTAACTTTAACACTCCTGTCACATCTGTCGTACGAAAATAAAATTGAGGCCTGTATCCGCTGAAAAACGGAGTGTGTCGCCCGCCTTCTTCCTTGCTTAATATATATACCTTCCCCTTAAACTTCTTATGCGGTGTTATCGTCTTAGGCGCCGCTATCACCTGACCCCTCTCTATCTGCGTCTTATCTACACCTCGAAGCAACACTCCTATGTTGTCGCCGGCCTGCGCCTCTTCCATCTCCTTGCGAAACATCTCTACTCCTGTTACCACGGTCTCCTTACTGTCCATTAATCCCACTATCTCTACCTTGTCCGATACCTTTACCTTACCCCTCTCTACCCTGCCTGTCGCTACTGTACCGCGCCCTGTTATTGAAAATACATCTTCTACGCTCATCAAAAACGGCTTATCAACTTCCCTGTCAGGCTGGGGTATATTCGCATCCAGCGCTTCCATTAATTCCCCTATTACTTTACCTTCATCGCTATCCGCCTCACTATTTAACGCCTTTAACGCAGAACCCTTTATTATTGGTATATCATCTCCGGGAAACTCATATTTGTTTAATAATTCCCTTATCTCTAACTCTACTAACTCCAACAACTCAGGATCATCTACCTGATCTACCTTATTCATAAATACTACCATTGCAGGCACGCCTACCTGCCTCGCTAACAATATATGTTCCTTTGTCTGAGGCATCGGACCATCTGCCGCCGACACCACCAGTATCGCGCCGTCCATCTGCGCCGCTCCTGTTATCATATTCTTTATATAATCCGCATGACCGGGACAGTCTATATGCGCATAATGCCTGTTCTCTGTCTCATATTCCACATGCGCTGTCGCTATCGTTAAACCCCTCTCCTTTTCCTCGGGCGCATTGTCTATCTCATCTACATTCTTGCAGGATGCCAGTCCTTTGGAACTTAAATATCTCAATATCGCTGCTGTTAATGTCGTCTTCCCGTGATCTACATGCCCTATTGTCCCTACATTAACATGAGGCTTTGTCCTCTGAAATTTTTCCTTTGCCATCTCTTCCTCCTTCTTTATCCCAGCATCTTATCAGAAATTTGTTTTGGTAACTTCTGAAAATATAAAGGCTCCATAGAATATGTAGCCCTCCCCTGTGTTAATGACCGGAGCGCTGTTGCATAGCCAAACATCTCTGAAAGAGGTGCTTCACCTTTTATAATTTTATTTTCCTCTTCATTTATTAACTCTTTAACACTGCCCCTTCTGGAATTAATATCTTCTAATACATCGCCTAAATATTCATTTTGAACCATAATTTCTATTTTCATTATAGGCTCAAGAAAAATAGATACCCCATTCTGTAGTGCCTTTTTAGTAACTTTAGATGCCGCTATCTTAAAAGCAAGTTTTGATGAATCAACCTCATGGAACGAACCATCTAAAAGGGTTGCTTTAATATCGGTTACTTCAAATCCTCTTAACACACCATTTGTTAAAGATTCCGAGACACCCTCTTCTATTGAAGGAATAAATTCCTTTGGTATTTTCCCTTCTCTTATCTTATTTTCAAATATTATACCTTCTCCTAATTCAAGCGGCTTAAATTCCATTACTACATGACCGTATTGACCCCTGCCGCCTGTCTGTTTTATATGTCTTTCTTCTACTGAAACTTTTTTAGTAATTGTCTCTTTATATGTCACTACAGGCTCGGACACCCTGCAATTTATACTAAATTCATCCCGCAACCTCTCTACAATCACTTCCAAATGAAGTTCACCCATTCCCTTAATAATAATCTGTCCGCTTTCCTTGTCAACTTTCAATTTTAATGTCGGATCTTCTGAAATAAGCTTACTTAAAGCATCGCCGAGTCTTTCTTCTTCTGTCTTATTTGCAGCTTCTATTGCTACTGAAGCTACAGGTTCGGGAAAATGTATCGGCTCTAAAAGTATTGGATTCTTTTCATCACATAAATTATCTCCTGTAGAAGTTTTTTTAAGCCCTACAATTGCAGCAATTTCTCCTGCGGAAATTTTGTCTCTGTCAAGCCTTGAATTTGCATGCATTTCAAGTATCCTTGAAATACGCTCTCTCTTTTTTAAATTAAGATTATATATCATACCACCTTTTTTTAATGTACCAGAATACACCCTTATATAAACAAGCCTTCCTACATATGGATCAGACATAATCTTAAAAACCAAGGCAGAAAAAGGAGAATCAGTATCTGCAATTCTATCTTCATCCATATTAGTTAGAGGATTAATTCCCTTAACAGGCGGAATATTCAAAGGGGAAGGCAGATAATCTACTATTGCATCCATCAATAATTGAATCCCTTTATTCTTCAGTGCTGCCCCGCAAAACACAGGTATAAATTTATAGGTTACTGTCGCCTCCCTTATAGCGTCTTTTAAAAGAGCCACAGGAATTTTTTCTTCTTCAATATATTTTTCCATTACCCTATCATCAATTTCAGCAACTGCCTCAATTAATTTTCCCCTCATCTTTACAGCTTCTAGAAGCATTTCACCGGGTATCTCGGTAATTTCTATCTTCTCTCCAATCTTATCTAAATGAATCTTGGCATTCATTTCAACTAAATCAATTATACCCTTAAAATCATCTTCATGCCCCAAAGGAAGCTGAACTGGACAGGCATGCGTGGCTTTTAATCTATCTCTTATTTCACCAACCACTTTCATGAAATCCGCACCCACCCTGTCCATTTTATTTACAAATGTTATTCTGGGAACTTTATACCTGTTAGCCTGCCGCCATACTGTTTCTGACTGCGGCTGTACTCCGCCGACACCACAAAAAACTACCACACAGCCATCTAATATCCGGAGCGACCTTTCAACTTCAACAGTGAAATCAACATGTCCTGGAGTATCAATAATATTCACTATACTGCCATTCCAGTTGCATGTAGTTGCAGCAGAAGTAATTGTAATACCTCTTTCCTGTTCCTGTTTCATCCAGTCCATTACTGCGGTACCGTCATGAACTTCACCCATTTTGTAAGTTTTCCCTGTATAATAAAGTATTCTCTCGGTAACAGTAGTCTTTCCTGCATCTATATGAGCAACAATGCCTATATTTCTAATTTTGTTTAAATCCATAAAATTTTGTCGGTTTAGTGATTCTAAATCCTTCAATCTCCAATCTAAAATTTTTTCATTTTTACATTGAACATTGAACATTTTATTTTTCCACTTTCAACCTTCCACTTTCAACTTTTCATTTACCATCTGTAATGTGCAAATGCCTTGTTTGCCTCAGCCATCTTATGAGTATCTTCACGCTTTTTAACAGCTGCGCCTTCTCTCCTTGCAGCTGAAATTATTTCTCCGGCTAATCTTTCATTCATAGCCTTACCTTCTTTAGCGCGGGCAAATCCCACCAGCCACCTTATACCAAGCACAATGCTCCTCTTCCGCGATACTTCAACAGGAACCTGGTAAGTAGCGCCGCCAACTCTGCGCGATTTCACTTCTAAAACAGGTTTTACATTTGATAAAGCTTTATCTAAAGCCTGTTGAGGCGAACAATTTAATTTATCGCCTGCCAAATCTAATGCATCATAACATATTCTGTATGCAATGCTCTTTTTGCCTCCCCACATGATTTTATTAACTAACATTTCAATTACTTCACTGGAATATCTAATATCAACTTTTTTCTTATCCTTTAGATGCCTTTTTATTTTTCTACTCATTATTTAACTTCCCGCTTTCTCTCCATATTTTGAACGCCCCTGTTTGCGTCCCGAAACACCTGTAGTATCCAATACTCCTCTTATTATATGATACCTGACACCAGGTAAATCTTTAACACGCCCCCCCCTGATCAGCACTATTGAATGTTCCTGTAAGTTATGTCCTTCCCCTGGAATGTATGCAGTAACATCTACTCCGCTTGTAAGCTTTACCCTTGCAACCTTTCTTAATGCAGAATTCGGCTTTTTAGGTGTAGTAGTATATACCCTGACACAAACCCCTCTCTTCTGCGGGCAACTGTTAAGCGCAGGCATCTTACACTTCTTTACATGTTTTTTTCTTCCATTTTTTATTAGCTGATTTATAGTTGGCATAATTTACCTTCCACTTTCCACTTTCAACTTTTCCTCTGTCCTTTCCTTGTAACAAACCCTGTTCCTACGGGAATTAATTTTCCTATAATAACATTTTCTTTTAAACCTTTCAAATAATCAACCTGACCAGCTACAGCCGCTTCAGTTAAAATCCTGGTTGTTTCCTGAAAGGACGCTGCTGATATAAAACTTTCTCCAGCAAGTGATGCTTTCGCAATACCAAGCAGTTTAGAAGTATGACGAGCCGGCCGTTTACCTTTTTCTTCCATTTCTTTATTAATTTTATCTACAACACGTTTCTTTACAATTTCTTTTTCAAGTAAGGTAGTATCTCCGCTATCAACAATCTGCACAAAAGAAAGCATCTGTCTTATTATAATTTCAATATGTCTGTCATTAATTTTCACACCCTGGAGTCTATAAACTCCCTGAACTTCATTAACCAGATACTCCTGCACATCCTTCTCGCCCTTTACCATCAGCATATCATGCGGATTTATCGGCCCGTCAGTAAGAGGCTCCCCTGCGTAAACCTTATCTCCTTCATAAACAACCAGATGTTTTCCAGGCGGCATTGTATATGTACGCGGCTCGGTTTTTTCACTTTCAATTGTAACTTTAAACGCACCTTTTTCCGTTATCCCAAGCCTCACAACACCATCTACCTCTGTTATTATTGCGCAGTTTTTTGGTTTACGGGCTTCAAAGAGTTCCGTAACCCTCGGTAATCCGCCTGTAATATCCCTTGTTTTAATTACTTCCTGTGGAATCTTTGCCAATATATCTCCCACCTTAACTTCACTACCTTCATTAGCAACTAAATGCGTATCCACAGGTAACGGGTAATTGTTCTTTTCGCCACCGGGAGTATGTACCTCCATCTGAGGATGTAATTTTGGTGATTTATACGGAATTATTACTCTTTCCGTTCTGCCTGTTGCCTGATTAATCTCCTCTTTTACTGTAATTCCCTCTATTATATCCTTTAATTTTAATTTTCCATCAACTTCATTAATTATCGGCATGGAAAATGGGTCCCATTCAGTAAGGACATCACCCCGCTTTACAGGCTGCCCTTTTTTCAATGGTCTCTTATAGAGCCTTGCTCCGTATCTTAAATCATACTCATCAATTATTTTTCCATTTTTTCTAATAACAAGCTTACCTTTCCTGGAAACATTAATATACTCTCCCTTTGAATTTTTAATTGACTTTACTCCTACAAATTCAACATCTCCATTATAATGGGAAACAATAGCTGATCTTTGAGCAACCCTTGAAGCTGTACCACCAATGTGAAATGTTCTAAGAGTTAACTGAGTCCCAGGCTCGCCTATAGATTGAGCTGCTATTATTCCAACAGCAAGCCCCGGCCTGGCAAGTTTGCCTGTAGAGAGGTCAGTTCCATAACATTTACTGCATATACCATTCTTAGTTTCACAGGTCAGCGCAGAGCGGATTCTGATATTTGTAATCTCACTTTTTTCAATTCTTTCTGCGGCCTTACGGCTTATTAATTCATCTTCAGAAACTATCTTTTCATCAGTGACAGGATCAACAACACTTTGCAGGCTGACTCTGCCTTCAATTCTTGATGCAAAGTCTTCTATTACCTCATTCCCCTCTTTCATAGCACCAACTCTTATGCCGTTTACGGTCGCACAATCTTCTTCTACAACTACAACATTATGCGCAACATCAACAAGACGCCTTGTAAGATACCCGGCATCTGCTGTTTTTAAAGCAGTATCCGCTAAACCTTTACGGCCCCCGTGCGTAGAAATAAAATACTCTAATACAGTCAGGCCTTCCCTGAAGTTTGATTTTATCGGAGATTCTATTATTTCACCAGTTGCTCCGGTAACCTTCTTTTGAGGCCTCGACATCAGACCTCTCATTCCGCCAAGCTGCCTAACCTGATCAATGGAACCTCTTGCTCCGGAAGTTGCCATAAGCTGCACCGGATTAAATTTGCGAGCCTTACTATCATATATTTCCGCATCTTTTCCCTTGATCTCTTTTATCATTCTATCAGCAATCTGTTCAGTTACATGACTCCAGATATCAATAATGTTATTATACCTTTCAACATTTGTAATTATTCCCTTACTATAATTTTTTTCTACTTCCTTAACTTTATTTTCTGCTTTTTTTATAAGTTCTTCCTTATTGGTAGGCACATGCATATCATCAATGGAAAGAGATATGCCGCTCAGCGTTGCATACTTGTATCCAAGCTTTTTTATTTTATCAAGCAACTGAATGGTTTTATATTTACCTTTTCCCCAGAAACACTTTTCCACAATTTCATTCATCACTTTCTTTGTTATTTCTTTATTTACATATTCTAAATCTTCAGGTAAATAACTGTTAAATATAACCCTTCCGACAGAAGTATAGTCTTTCCACATATCAGGAGCATTAAAATCTTTTTTAGACCAGCTTTTATCTTCCTTTATTTTATTTATACCCTTTACTTTTATGCGCGCATGCAGGTCAATTTCATCTGAATAAAAAGCGCTTTCAACTTCTTCTGACGATGAAAATATATTTCCTTCACCTTTTACCCCTCTTTTTATTTTTGATAAATAATTGCATCCCATAACAATATCCTGAGTAGGAGTCACTATTGATGCTCCATTAGACGGAGAAATAATATTGTTTGTGGCTAATACCATTATCTTTGCTTCTATACAGCTTTCAGGAGATATTGGCACATGAACAGCCATCTGGTCACCGTCAAAGTCAGCATTAAATGCAGCAGTTACTAAAGGATGAAGCTGTATGGCTTTTCCTTCTATCAAAACAGGTTCAAATGCCTGGATACCCAATCTATGAAGCGTGGGCGCCCTGTTTAATAAAACGGGATGCTCTGCAATAATATCTTCTAAGATATCAAAAATCTCAGGTCCCTTTGCCTCAAGCATGGGCCTTGCTGTTTTTAAGTTTGAAGCCAAACCTTTCTTCAGCAAATCTCTTAATATAAAAGGGCTGTATAATTCAAGAGCCATTTCCTTGGGCAAACCGCATTGATTTAACTTAAGGTGCGGCCCTACAACTATAACCGATCTACCTGAATAATCCACTCTCTTACCTAATAAGTTTCTTCTAAATCTCCCCTGTTTTCCTTTTATGGTATCCGAAAGAGACTTTAACGGACGATTCCCTGTTCCTGTTACTACCTTACCGCGCGCGCCATTTTGTATAAGAGCATCTACTGCCTCCTGCAGCAATCTCTTTTCATTGTGCAGCATCACAGTCGGCGCGCCCATTTCGGAAATCTGCTTCAGGCGGTTATTACGGTTTATAATTCTTCTATATAAATCATTTAAATCTGAAGAAGCAAATTTCCCGCCTTTCAGCGGAACAAGCGGCCTTAAATCGGGAGGGATTACAGGGACGCATGTCATTAACATATTTGTCGGAACATTACCTGACTTTATAAAATCCTCAATAACTTTTAATCTGCGTCTCCAGTGCCTTCTCTGTCCCTTCCCGCCCTTGTCGGATTCAAGATTCCTGCGAATATCTTTTGCAATTTTCTTTAAATCTACCGTTTTTAGAAGTTTATAAATAGCTTCTCCGCCAATCAGAGCCTCAAAATCAGTGCCATATTCCTCTGTAAGCACCTGATAATCCTCTATAGAAATTAAATCCCCTACCTTCAACCTTTTATCGCCAAGCCTTATACTTTTATCTACAACTTTTGTTATTATATATGCTGCATAATAGACAATTCTCTCAACATCCGATCTTTTTAAATCTAAAATCATACCTATTCTTGAAGGCGGCTTGCGCATATACCAGATATGGGCAACAGAAACAGCTAATTCAATATGTCCCATTCTTTCACGGCGCACTTCCTTTTCCGTTACTTCAACACCGCATCTTTCACATACCACACCCCTGTGGCGGGGATATTTATAGCGACCGCAATTACATTCATAATCCTTTATAGGTCCAAAAATCCTTTCACAAAACAAACCGTCTCTTTCAGCTCTGAATGTCCTGTAATTTATAGTTTCCGGTTTCTTAACTTCCCCATATGACCATTCCCTGATATCTTTAGGAGATGCAATCATTAATTTAATAGAATTAAAATTATCGTAATTTAATTTCTCAACTGCCTTTTCTTTTTTATTCATTTTCTTTCCTGTTTTCCAGCAGTACTTTCATGCCTAATCCCTGCAGTTCCTTTACCAGTACCTTGAAGGACTCAGGAATACCCGGTTCCTGTATCTCCTCGCCTTTTATTATTGCTTCATGCACTGCAGTTCTTGCTTTGACATCGTCACTTTTATAAGTTAACAGTTCCTGTAATAAATAAGCTGAGCCATATCCTTCCATTGCCCAGACTTCCATTTCTCCAAATCTCTGCCCGCCAAACATAGCTTTTCCGCCTAAAGGCTGGCGGGTTATTAATGAATAAGGCCCTGTAGCACGAGCGTGCATTTTATCTTCAGCCATATGTTCTAACTTCATTACGTACATGTAACCAATAGTTACATTATCCCAGAGAGCTTCTCCTGTTCTTCCGTCGTAAAGTTTAGTTCTGCCAGTTGCAGGAAGTTTATTCTTTTTTAACATCTGCTTCACATCTTCCTCAGTTGCTCCATCAAATACCGGTGTAACTACCTGAATATTTTCCTGTTTTGCAGCCCAGCCGATATGCGCTTCAAGAATCTGTCCGACATTCATCCTTGAAGGCACACCTAATGGATTTAAAATTACATCAATTGGAATACCGTCTTCTGTGTACGGCATATCTTCTTCAGGGAGAATTCTTGAAATAACACCTTTATTTCCGTGCCTGCCTGCAACTTTATCACCGACAGAAATTTTTCTCATGCATGCAATATAAACTTTCACCTTCTTTGAAACCATAACAGGAAACTCATCACCTCTATCAATAGTAGAAATTTCCTTCTTTTTATCTTTTTCCAATTTCATTATAAGAGACTGAGTCAATGCACCATTTCGTTCCTTACGGGTTTCATATTCTTTCTTTGAAAGTTTTTTCTCCTTTACCTGATGGTACATCTTCTGGGTCATTGAGTTTCTTTCTCTTCTCAGTTCTTCTATTTGTTTATTATATTTATCTTCTATTTGCTGGATTAATTTCTGTCTCTTCTTTTTTGTCAGGCTGCCTTTCCGCTGGAATATTTCAACTCTTATTACCTTTCCTTCCACACCGGGACGAACCCTGAGCGAAGTATCTTTTGTCTCCTCAGCCTTTTTACCAAATATTGTCTTTAAAAGTCTTACTTCTGGAGTGTATCTCGTTTTGCCTTTTGGTGTAATTTTCCCTACAAGAATATCATTTGCCCGCACATGTGACCCGACCCTGACTATCCCATTTTCATCCAAGTTCCCTAATTTATGCTGGCTGACATTCGGGATATCACGGGTAATTTCTTCACTGCCCATTTTCAAATCCCTTGCTTCTACTTCTTCCTCACGAATATGTATAGATGTGAACATATCCTCTTTAACAAGTTTCTCTGATATTAAAACAGCATCTTCAAAATTGTATCCTTCCCATGACATAAAAGCAACTAATAGATTCCTGCCTAATGCAAGCTGTCCTTTTGCAGTAGCAGGTCCATCTGCAAGAATATCACCTTTTTTTACTTTAGCGCCTTTTGAAACAACCGGTATCTGGTTACAATTTGTATCCTGGTTACTCCTTACATATTTTTTTAATTCATATATATCTAAAGCTTCAGGAGAAATTGTCTTTTCATGGTTCTTATGCCACACTACAATGCGGCCGCCATCTACATAAATTACTTCCCCTGCCCTCCTTGCAGTTACTAATGCGCCTGAATTTTCAGCAACAATACTCTCCATGCCAGTAGCTACTATAGGTGGTTCAGTTATCATTAATGGGAGTGCCTGCCTCATCATATTTGAACCCATAAGAGCGCGGTTAGCATCATCGTGTTCAAGAAATGGTACCAACCCTGCAGAAGCTCCTACCATCTGTCTGGATGAAATATCAACATAATTAATATCCTTTTTCTTAACCAGCGGGAAAGTGCCCCTCTGTCTTGTAATTATTAAACCATCCTGTAAATTACCATTCTTATCTACGCTATTGGCAGGTGCTACTATATTTTCATCTTCAATATCAGCAGTAAGATATTCTATTTTATTTGTAACCTTACCTGCCTCAACTTTTCTATATGGAGTTTCTATTAACCCATATTTATTTATTCTTGCATAAATGGCAAGAGAAGTCCTGAGTCCTATATTTGCGCCTTCCGGTGTTTCTATTGGACATATCCTGCCGTAATGGGTATGATGAACATCTCTGACCTCAAATCCCGCCCTCTTACGACTTAAACCTCCCGGCCCGAGCGCAGAAGTCCTTCGTTTATGGGTAAGTTCTGCCAGCGGATTTGTCTGAGCCATAAACTGCGATAATTCACCTGTGCCAAAAAACTTATTAATTGCCGCAGAAATTGGCACAGGATTTATAAGTGACGACGGTGTAGCATCTTCCACGGAGAGTAAATTCATCTTACTCTTTACTAAACGGGTAAGATGACTAATACCACGTCTCAACTGATTTTCAAGCTGTTCTCCTACTGTCCTCACCCTGCGGTTTCCAAGATGATCAATATCATCTACCTCTCCGCCAATACCATTATTTAACATAATTATATATTTCATTGTGCATATTATATCTGCGGGCACAAGATTTCTCTTATTCTTATCAGATAACGGAATATTATCTTTTTTATATATCTCATTCAATTTTTTGTTTATTTTAAATCTTCCAACTTTTGTAAGATCATATTTTTTTATTCCTTTAAAAAATAAAGTATCAAAATATTCCTCGGCCGCTTCAGGAGTTATATACTGCTGTGACCGTAGAATTTTAAAAATTTCAAAAATTGCATCCATTTTAGAAGTAATACTGTCTTTATTTAATGTAAGATGTATAGTCTGGTCATTAACAGTCTTTCCAGTCTGCCACTGGTTAAAATCAGCAAGCTCTACTTTTCTCACGCCATATTTTCTCCACTTGGTCAATATGGCTTTATTTATTACCTGGTTCGGTCTTCCAAGGAATTCATTCTCAGCCTCTTTACTTCCTGCTGCATCCGGCTCTGTTACAATAATTTTCCCAATTAACTGGTCGCTTCTTTTTCCCCTGATATCAACTATCTTTGTTTTATAAAACAATCTCAAAATATCTTCATCTTTTTCCCAGCCCATAGCCTTAAGTATAACAGTTGCAGGAACTTTACGCTTGCGGTTAATCCGCATAAATAATTCATTTTGATTGTTATATTCAAATTCTATCCAGGAACCGCGATACGGCACTATTCTTCCTACATAAAGAGATTTTCCAAGATTAGAAATACCTTTCTTTTCATCTTCTTCAAAATTAACACCAGGGGATCTATGTAATTGATTTACTACAACCCTTTCCACGCCATTTATTATAAAGGTTCCTGTTTCAGTCATCATAGGCAAATCAAACAGGTATATCTCTTCTTCCCTGATTTCCGGTTTTGCTCTACCTTCTAATTTAACCTCCAGAGAAAATTTAACTTTTAAAGGAGAAGCATAAGTTATATCTCTTTTAACTGATTCATTAAGGTCGTAAGTTGACTCTTCCACCTTATAACTTACAAAATTTAACTTCATACTTCCGTCTATGTTTTCCACAGGGAAAATATCCTCAAACAATCCATGAAGACCCTGTGATTTCATTTCTCCGCCTTTAGCATCTTTCTGTAAAAATTCATCATATGATTTCTGCTGAACCTGAATCAAATCAGGAAGTTCAAGCAATGACCGCCTTGAGGAAAAATCTCTCTGTTTATCTGGAATATCAAAATGTAACATTACTTAAGTTCCACTGTAGCTCCCTGTTCTTCAAGTTGTTCCTTTAATTTCTGGGCTGTTTCCTTATCCACGCCTTCTTTGACTGCTTTAGGAGCTCCATCTACAAGGGCTTTAGCTTCTTTCAAACCTAAAGCAGTTATCTCGCGAACTACTTTAATAACCTGAATTTTTTTATTGCCGGCAGCCATAAGCATAACATCAAATTCAGATTTCTCTTCTTCAGCAGCGACTGCAGCAACCGCGCCACCTGCTGCAACCATACCCGCAGGAGCAGCAGCTGAAACTCCAAATCTTTCTTCCATAGATGATACAAGTTCTGAAAGTTCCAATACTGTTAATTTCTCAATTTCCTCTAAAATCTTATCAGTACTACTTTTTTTTTCTGTTGTTGTTGTCATTTTATTCCTCCTTGTTCCGTGAAGCGTAAAGCGTAAATCGTGAAGTCTTTTTCATCTTTACGCTTTACCCTTCACGCTTTTTAAATCATTTAAAGCATATAAAACTTTTTTGATTACCCCGGCTAATGAATTACATAAGCCCTGGATTGGGGCATTTAAAGCATATACTGTCTTAGCTATCATTACATCTTTAGATGGCAAATCTGCTATTTTCTCAATTTGAGAGCTATTCATAAAGGTATCCATTATAATAGCTGCTTTAAATTCCATTAATTTATTTTCATCAACATATCCTTTAAAAATTTTTATTGCCTTAGATGGATCTTCGTTGCCTAATAAAACTGCTACAGGTCCTTTAAAAAATTCTTTAATATCAAAATAACTTTCAATACCTGCTTCTTCAATAGCCCGGAGCGCCAGTCTGTTCTTAACCACTCGCATTTTACAATCAGCTTCCTTTAATTTTTTTCTTAACTCATTAATACTATTAACGCCAAGACCCTGGTATAGAGTAAGTATTACACTTTTTGAATTTTTTAACTCTTCAACAAATCCCTTAACAAATTGTTTTTTTTCTTTTAACTGCATTTTTTTAATTTCTTTTTATACATTTTACCCTGTTAACCAGCAATATTTAAAATTCAACTGGCGCACAAGTCAACTTATATAAGCTACTATACTACCAAAAAAAACTTAATTTTGTCAAATTTTCTTATTTTTTAATTCCAAATTCTCAATTTTTCACCTAATCTCTTCTTTCCAATTCTATACGGTCACATTCACTGACAGTCCCATTGTAGAAGCTATAGATATTTTTTTAATAAACTTCCCTTTTGCCGAAGCAGGGCGATTCTTTTTTATAGTATTTATATAATGATTAAAATTCTCAATAATTTTTTCAGGTGGAAAAGAAACCTTGCCTAAAATACCATGAATTACTCCCTTTTTATCCATTTTAAATTCCACTCTCCCCTTTTTAACACTTTCTACAGCTTCAATAACATTTTTTGTAACAGTTCCTGATTTAGGAGACGGCATAAGTCCTTTAGGCCCTAACACCTTGCCAAATCTTCCAAGGTCTTTCATACAATCAGGTGTTGCAATAAGAACATCAAAATTTATATTACCTTTTTTTACTTCTTCAATAACATTATCCAGGCCTGCTAAACATGCTCCGGCAGAAATAGCATCTTCAATATCCTTATCATCCTTGGTTACCACTGCAATTTTTACTTCTTTTCCTGTTCCATGCGGCAAACTTACACTTCCTCTGACCATCTGGTCAGATTTGACAGGGTCCACTCCAAGAACAACTGCTATTTCTACAGACTCATCAAATTTTGCAGTAGATGTCTCTTTTATTTTTTCTACAGCTTCACTGATATCATACTCAATTTTCCCAATTTTCTTCTTTAACTCTTTATATCTTTTACTTCTCATCTCTCATTATCCTTACATCTATAAATCTCCCTCTAACTTCTTTCCAGAGAAATTCAGAGATTGAGAAACTGTGTTAGAAATTAAGAAAATAGAAAACAGATATTAAGAATATTTTGATTTTTAAATTTCTTAATCTCTTCTCAGTCTCTTAATCTCCTAATCTCCTAATCTCCTAATCTCTAATTTTTATTCCCATACTTCTTGCTGTACCCTTTACCATCTGCATTGCTGCTTCAATATCATCTGTATTTAAATCAGGTAGTTTTTCTTTTGCTATTTCTCTTACCTGTTCTTCGGTTACTTCACCTACCTTCTCTTTATTAGGTGTTGAACTTGCAACAGCTATTCCAACAGCTTTTTTCAATAAAGAAGATACAGGCGCAACTTTTGTCTCAAATGTAAAACTTTTATCCTTATAAACAAATATTTCAACAGGGACAATCATTCCAGCTTCCCTGTTTTTTGTTTTCTCATTAAACAGCTTACAAAAATCCATAATATTTACACCTTTTTGCCCAAGAGCAGGCCCGACAGGAGGCGCAGGGGTTGCTTTACCTGCTGGAATTTGAAGTTTTATTTTTGATTCTACTTGCTTTTTTGCCATAATACCATTCAGTCTCTCACTCCTCCATGCTTAAACATGCGTTCATGACATTCGGTCGTTCAAGGCATTCAGTCGCTCTCTTCATTTGGATTAACCAACGTTTGCTCCCTCATCCCTCATCCCTCATACTTTCTCCACTTGCAGAAAATCCAACTCCACCGGAGTTATCCTTCCAAATATTGTAACCATTACACGGACCTTCTGTTTTGCTTCATCAGCATCTTCCACAATACCCATAAAATTATCAAAAGGACCATCAATAATTCTGACCCTATCCCCTTCCTTAAAAAATATTTCGGATTGAGGCTCCTCTTCCTTCTTCTTATCAATCATATTTTTTATCTTTTCAAATTCTTTCTTTTGAAGAGGAACAGGATTTTCTTTTTTTCCGCAAAGAAAATCCATAACTCCCTGGATATTCTTTAAATTCCAATAAGTTTCATCATCCATTATCATATTTATTAATATATATGAAGGAAAAAAATCTTTCTCTATTACCTGTTTTTTCCCTTTTCTAAGGGCAATAACTTCATTATATGGTATCAGTACTTCAAAAATTTTGTTATCCAGCCCCTTACTTTTTTTCAATTTTTCTATATAATTCTTTACCTTTTCTTCATATCCCGTATAGGTATTAATTACATACCATTTCCCTTCTTTCTTATTATTCTCAATCATTGTACCACCACATTTAATAACCAGGAAAGGATAAAATCAACTACCCCTATATATGAAGCAATGATTAAAACTAATACAATCACTACAATTGTAGAAGCAATAAGTTCCTTTTTTCCCGGCCAGGTTACTTTTTCTACTTCAGATAAAACTTCCCTCAAAAATCCTTTGACTTTTTTAATCATTTAACTTTCCGTTTTCTTTTCATTCACCCAGGTTTCCTAATCTCCTATTATATTTCCACCTTCATACTTTCCACATCTGGCAGGCCTGGCAGGACTTGAACCTGCAACCCCCGGTTTTGGAGACCGGTGCGCTAGCCAATTGCGCCACAGGCCTTTTATCCCTTAATTGACTTATGCACCGTATGCTTTCTACAAAACCTACAGTGCTTCTTTAATTCTAACTTATCCTGTCTGTGAAGTTTATTTCTTCTGTATGTATAGTTTCGGCGTTTACACTCCTGACATTCAAGATGCTGAACTATCCTATCCTTTTTTGCCATTATTCAATTACCTCAGCTACAACACCAGCTCCAACCGTATGTCCGCCTTCCCTTATCGCAAACCTGAGTCCCTGCTCCATTGCCACTGCCTGTATTAACTCGCCCTCCATATCCACATTATCTCCTGGCATCACCATCTCCCTGCCCTCTGGTAACTTTAACACTCCTGTCACATCTGTCGTACGAAAATAAAATTGTGGCCTGTATCCGCTGAAAAACGGTGTGTGTCGCCCGCCTTCTTCTTTGCTTAATATATATATCTTCCCCTTGAACTTCGTGTGCGGTGTTATCGTCTTAGGCGCCGCTATCACCTGCCCCCTCTCTATCTGCGTCTTATCTACACCGCGCAGCAACACTCCTATGTTGTCGCCGGCCTGCGCCTCTTCCATCTCCTTGCGAAACATCTCTACTCCTGTTACCACGGTCTCCTTGCTTTCCATTAATCCCACTATCTCTACCTTGTCCGATACCTTTACCTTACCCCTCTCTACCCTGCCTGTCGCTACTGTACCGCGCCCTGTTATTGAAAATACATCTTCTACGCTCATCAAAAACGGCTTATCAACTTCCCTGTCAGGCTGGGGTATATTCGCATCCAGCGCTTCCATTAATTCCCCTATTACTTTACCTTCATCGCTATCCGCCTCACTATTTAACGCCTTTAACGCAGAACCCTTTATTATTGGTATATCATCTCCGGGAAACTCATATTTGTTTAATAATTCCCTTATCTCTAACTCTACTAACTCCAACAACTCAGGATCATCTACCTGATCTACCTTATTCATAAATACTACTATTGCTGGCACGCCTACCTGCCTCGCTAATAATATATGTTCCTTTGTCTGAGGCATCGGACCATCTGCCGCCGACACCACCAGTATCGCGCCATCCATCTGCGCCGCTCCTGTTATCATGTTCTTTATATAATCCGCATGACCGGGACAGTCTATATGCGCATAATGCCTCAAGTCTGTCTCATATTCCACATGCGCTGTCGCTATCGTCAATCCCCTCTCCTTTTCCTCGGGCGCATTGTCTATCTCATCTACATTCTTACAGGATGCCAGTCCTTTGGAACTTAAATACTTCAATATCGCTGCCGTTAATGTCGTCTTCCCGTGATCTACATGCCCTATTGTCCCTACATTAACATGAGGCTTTGTCCTCTGAAATTTTTCCTTTGCCATATCTTCCTCCTCTTTATTTCCGTAAAGCGTAAAGCGTAAATCGTGAAGTGTTTTTTTTTACCCTTTACGCTTTACTCTTTACGACCATGGTGGAGCTGGGAACGGGATTCGAACCCGTGACCTCATGCTTACCATGCATGTGCTCTACCAGCTGAGCTATCCCAGCATCATAAACCGTAAAGCGTAAATCGTGAAGTGTTTTTCTCTTTACCCTTTACGCTTTACAACCCTGGAGCGGGTGATGGGGATCGAACCCACATTACTAGCTTGGAAGGCTAGGGCTTTACCACTAAGCTACACCCGCCTTACTAATTCAAATTTTGCATTTTTCCACCTTGGTGGACAGGGGAGGATTCGAACCTCCGTAGGACAACGTCCGACAGATTTACAGTCTGTTGCCTTTAACCTCTCAGCCACCTGTCCTCCTCTATATTTTAGGAATATGAGATGAGGTATACGGAACTAGAGAACAAAAAAAATTTTTCCTCATTCCTCATTCCTTCTATTGGAGCCGATGACAGGAATTGAACCCGTAACCTGCTCATTACAAGTGAGCTGCTCTGCCAGTTGAGCTACATCGGCATTAAAATCAATATGAGAATATTAATTAAATATATAAATTTTGTCAAATTTTGTAGGATTTTCTTGCCAAATTTCTTCCAAATTCTTCCAAATTCTTGACAATTATAAATAAATGTATTAATATTTTATTGTTCATGTTAAAAAGTTTTAAAATTTGGTTCAGTAAAAAAATTACAATAATATTTGCTCCAAGCCATGGCAGCAGGTCATTTCATATACAATTATCATATCCATTTACAACATTTCTCCTGTTGTTAATTGTATCAATATTTACTGTAGGCGGATATTTTTCAAAGGTTTATATCAGCTATATTCATGCAATTGAAGCAAATAAAAAATTAGTTGAAGAGAAAAACCTATATTCAACAAAAGTTGAAGAAACCCTTAATATGCTCCAGAAAGTTAAAAACATTGAAGTTCGCCTAAAAGGCATGCTTGGGATGAAATCAACAAGAAATATTATTGAAAACTATCATATAGGCGGAGCGCATTCAAAGGATAAAGTAAACCTTCCTATTGAGATTAATTCTATCTATGAACAAAACCGTTTTAATTCAAACATAAATGAAGTAAAGAGAGAAACCTGGGAACAGCAGCAAAATATTAAATACATAGAAAATTTTATTAATAAAAAAAGAAATATGCTTCTGTCCACTCCTTCTATCTGGCCTGTTTTTGGCTATATGACAAGCGGTTATGGCTGGAGAACACATCCCATACTCAAAAGGAGGGAATATCACAGAGCAATAGATATATACAGCGTTCTTGAAAGGCGTTCCCCAATAAGAGCAACTGCGCAAGGCAGAATAATTGTTGCAGGCTGGGCAGGTTCATATGGCAAAACAATAATAATAGACCATGGTAATGGATTTTCTACAAGATACTGCCATTGTTCTAAAATACTGGTAAAACAGGGAGAAAGAGTTGAACATGGACAAATAATTGCATATATCGGGAATACAGGGCTTTCTACAGGGCCGCATCTGCATTATGAAGTATGGTACAGGGGAAAACCTGTAAACCCCCTGCGTTTTGTTAAAGAGAGGTAACTTTTGAACAAATTAAATAAAAAGATATTCGGTAAAATAGAAACTCTAATCAGTCAGGATACAAAGATAGAAGGCACAATTGAAGCATCAGGAACACTTAGAATTGATGGAACTGTAATAGGCGGTATCAGTAAGGCTTCAGGCGTTATAATCGGCGCTACAGGAATTATAGAAGGAAATATTAATGCGCAAGGAGTAAGCCATGCAGGAAAAGTAATTGGAAATATAAATGCTGAATCCTCACTTGAGTTAATGCATGAATCTGTTTTACAGGGTGACATAAGAACAGCCCAGCTTTCCATAGCTGAAGGCGCTCACTTTGATGGCTCCTGCTCAATGATTAGTGAAAAGAACAATGAAGCATCGGGGTTTTCCAAAGAAACTCTAGAAACAACAGAAGAACCTACCTGAGAAATTCAATAGTTTCATCTATTTTTTCTTTCACGCTTCTATTTTTAACCATATCCTTTGAAATTAAAAGATGTTCAATTGTTCGAGAATATTTTAACTCTTTCAAGGATTCACATGCCCTGAGCCTCACTATCTCCTTTTCAGTATTATTTTCTATTACCTCAATAAGCGGGATTATATTATCCTTATTTGCAATAAAACCAAGTATATCAACTATCCAGAATCTGAATTTCCAGTTTTGCGATACCTTTAATTTCTCAACAAGAACAGGAGATACCGCTGTTCCGATATCCATCATCTCAACTGACTCATTCATTGTATTTCTTCCGAGGTAGCCGAGATCATACTCCTTAGCTATTTCTTCTACTTTTTCTAATACACTTTCCGCTTTTTGCCAGGTCTCTGTATCTATCTTTTTTTTAGGAACAACGGGAATTTTATGAGGCATTCTGACAACGCTGCAGCCTGATAAAAAAATAATTATTAATAATGTTTTAATGAAAGACATTTAAATAACTTCTGAGCTTTTATATCTGTAAGAAATGCAACCAAATCACAGGCGGCCCTCTGAGCTGTCTCATTTTTCAAATACGGCATCTCTTCAATAACAAAATCGCAGTTATCTGTGTAATATTTATACAGGAAAGCTATGATTTCTCTGGCTTTTTTGTCCCTTTGTGCAACCCGTGGTAATTTATATACATAATCATACAGGAACTGTCTGAGTTCATCAGTTGCGGTCATTACGCCTTCACTCATCTCAATATGTTTTTTCCCCACGCTTTCTTTTATTACACACTCAAGCATTGTAACTAACCTGCTTTCAAAATTGTGTCCAAGTATTTCACCTGTACCCGCAGGTAAGTCCTCTTTTGAAATTATTCCCATGTTAAACGCATCATCTATGTCGTGATTAATATACGCAAACCAGTCTGCAAACTGAACAACCTCTCCTTCTATACTTGATGCGCGGTTGACACCATCATGGAGACTTACAATACTTAATGTCCCCTTTGAGTGCTGACTGATTCCATCTTTTACTTCACAAGTCAAATTCAAACCTTCACCATTGTTCTCAATTAACTCAACAATCCTTATACCCTGATCGCTGTGTGCAAATTTAAAAGGAGTCAGTTCGTCAAGAACTTCTTCTCCAATATGGCCAAAAGGCGTATGTCCAAGATCATGCCCGAGCGCTATAGCTTCAACTAAATCCTGATTTAAATTAAGAGCCCTTGCAATATATCTTGATATTGCAGCAACTTCTAATGTATGAGTAAGGCGCGTTCTGAAATCCTCGCCGCTTGTTGAAAGAAAAACCTGGGTTTTATGCTTTAACAGGCGGAAACTCAATGAATGTAAAATTTTATCCCTGTCTTTCTGAAACTCAGTCCTTACAGAACAAAATTCTTCTTCTCTGCCGCGTCCTTTTGTGAGAGTATTTAAAGTAGCAAAAGATGAAAGATTTTCCTTTTCCCACTTTTCAATTTTCTCACGGGTGTTCATTGCTTTCCCTTTAGATCTTCTAAATTTTTTCTAAAAACATCGCCTTTATCAAAATGCGGTATTAACTCCTCAGCCATATACATATTATAATCTCCATTAACGCCGCAGCAGAAAACTTCCGCAGATTTACCAAATTCTATCAGGACCTGCCTGCACGCTCCGCATGGCAATGAGAGATTCTTATCAGAAGTCACCACTGCGAGTCTCTTTATTTCTCTTTCACCCTCAGAAATTGCTTTTGTAATTGCCACCCTTTCAGCGCAGATTGTTAAGCCATATGAAGAATTTTCAATATTACAGCCGCCATAAACATTCCCTGAACCACATTCCACGGCTGCACCAACCTTAAAATTACTGTACGGTTCATATGCCGTTTCCCTGTATTTTACTGCTGTTTCTATTAATTTTTCTTTTGCCATTTCTCCTCCACACATTAGCGCACAAGTTAATTTTTATGTCCTAATCTCTTAATCTCGTAATTTCCTAATCGCATTCATTTTATCAGTCTGCCGCATTCTTCCATGACCAGTTTTCTTAATTTATCTTTCTCTTCAGTCTCCATGAAGGCAGCTTCAACACCATTCATTATAATCTCAACAAGTTCACTTATAGAAATTCCTATCTCCATTGCCTTTTCAAATTCGTATGTTAAATCTATTCCGCTTACACCCCTGTCATCTGTGTTTAATGTAACTTTAATGCTACTTGCAATAAATTTTTTTACCGGATGAGTATTATAATCTTTAACAACCTGTGTATGTATATTTGATGTAAGACATATTTCAAACGGGATTCTTTTTAAAGCCATTTCACGCATTAATTTTTCATCTTCAACAAGTGTAACACCATGCCCTATTCTATCAGCGCCTATCTGTACAGCTTCCCTGATATATTCAGGACCTGCTGCTTCGCCTGCATGAATAGTTACAGATACTCCCTCATTTTTGCATATCTGAATTGGTTTTTCAAAATCCCTCAGTGGGAATTTATTCTCATCGCCAGCAACATCAATGCCAGAGACACCCTCATTCCTTAATTCCACCGCACATTTTGCAGCCTGGATTGAATCCTCCAGCGGAGTTCCGCGATACAAACACAGCAGCACCCCGCACTTTATGGGAAATTCTTTTTCACCCTTTTTAACTCCTCTTAGTACTGCTTCCACAACATCAGGTATGGGGAATTTTTCAGTTTTCTGAAGCACAGGAGCAAACCTTATCTCAAGATACTTCACATTTTCTTCAGCGCAATCCCTGCATAATTCATATGATATCCTCTCCTGTGCATATGGGTTTGTCAAAAGCGGGTAAAAGACTTCAAATCTCTTTAGAAAGTCGCTTAAACATTTACAATTAATGGACACTCTTACAAATTTTCTCAAATCCTTTACATTGTCAGCAGGCAAAGAAAAATTCTGCATTTTAGCAAGCTCCAAAATCGTAGAAGTTCTTATGGAGCCATCTAAATGACAATGTAAATCAACTTTAGGTAATTTTCTTATAATTTCCTCTTTCACTTGTAAATAAATCCTTTATTGAGACCTAAATGATGTATTTTTTGCGACTTGTGACTTTTTAGTCTCCGGAGCAACAAAATGTATTTTTAGGGCTCGATTATTTTCACCCACTTTTGTGCCGGCGAGCCGGCTTGTCCGTTCCATGTCTTTTTTGACATTACCAAAGATATTTTATCTACGGGATTGATAAATTACGGAAACGACTTTTTCAACTCCTTCATATAATTTTCTGAAATCATTTCCTTCTTCTGTATCAGGATTAATAAATATTACAAGCATCGGAAGTTTTTTCTTTAACATATCTTTATCATCGAATCCGTATGTCTCTTCCATTTCTTTCCTTGAAACTAAATGGTCATCAGAACCTGCTTCTATTGCCTTCTGATGACGACGGACATTCCTCTTCCAGCATATATCAAAAGGCACATCAAGATAAACCACAATTGCCTGCCGGAGAATCTTTTTTGAAAAATTATTAAGGATGGAATGAACATAATTCGGCCTTGAAAATTCAATAAAAAGAATAGTGTCGGAAATTTCGGACTCCATTAATTTCAGCACATCTCTATTAACTTCTTTTAAGATGTCATCCCACACCGTATTATCAGTAACTTTGTATCCGCTGTCTTCAGTCAGGCGGCATTTTCTCCACTGGCCGGTTCTTTCATCTTCCTGAAATATCGCCCACAATTTCGGGAAGTCATCAATCCGGGTAAAATTCTTAAAGAGATTTCCCTCTTTAAGCTTCTCCACTATACAACGATAAAACTCTGATTTGCCCGAGCCGGGAGTTCCAAGTAAAAAAACAATCATCAGTTAAAAATCCTGTTTAAATACTCAGTCTCTTTTTGCAAAATTTCCTTTGCATTCAACAATTCATTTATTTCTCTTACTGCTGTTTCAACAACAACAATTTCAAGTTTTTTTTCATAGAACTTTTTTGCGAGACTAATTAAGTTTTCTTTTTTGAGAAACCCTTTTTCATAATAAAGCGGAGGGTGGAATTTTTTTATAACAGGAATATAATCATTAAGATGCACTTCATATAAAAGACTTTCAGGTATTTCATCAAAGACCGATTCAGGTGGTTCTGGAATCTTTTTATCTTTATCAACATCAACCCTTGTAAACCAGTGGCCTATATCAAAACAATATTTAATATTCATTCCCTTTTTATTAACAGTATTTATAATATCCAGTAGTTCGTTGTTTTCAACTCCGAAACTGTCAAATGCAGTGTTATTTTCTAAATGAAATACAATATTCCTTTTTTCAGCATAAGGGTATAACTCCTGTAAAGTTTTTACGAGAGATTCTTTTAACATCACAAGATATTCTCCAACTGCCTGATAGAAAGGTACGGCGCCTGGATGCATCACCAACGATATACAGCCTAACTTAGAGGCAAAATCTATGTATCTTTTCTGTAGTTCAACTGCAATTTTCCTGTCAGATTCCTGAAATGCACATGTTGAAGCAGCTGCATATGTATAAGGTAAATGAAGTGAAATTGTCATATCAGTATTTATTGCATATTTTCCTGCTTTCTTTATCTCATCATCGCTAATTTCAAGAAACGGATTCGGCACACCTCCATCTAATTCTATATGAGTCAACCCTATTTCCCTGCCTACCTTAAGCTGATTTATTATATCCCTTTTTGCCCGTATCTGGACGCGGGCGTCCATATTATACACAGGAAGTTTCCCGTCTTTGAAAAGTATTCTTTCCTCATCATTTAAGAACGAGGCTTCAAGCATATTTGTAAAATTTCTTCCAATTCTCATCTTGTGATTTTTATATTCTCCATATAAGAAATATTGCGCAAACAGCATAACCGCTTACTTACTTCCTTTAAATCCACATTCTTTAACACATCTACACTGAACCCTTCTACTGTAAAAGATGCCACCACGCTACCAACGGCAACTGCGGACCGTATAGTATCAGGATTTACATTATCCGCCGAAGCAAGGTATCCCATAAAACCACCGGCAAAACTATCCCCTGCGCCTGTAGGATCAACTACATTTTCCAGAGGAATAGAAGGCGCTGAAAAAACCTGAATTTCATTTTCTTTGCCTTTATAAAACATCGTTACCCCATATTCGCCCTGTTTAACTATTATAACTTCTGGGCCCCATGTAAGAATCTTACGGCAGGCTCTCACTAAATTTACTTCCTCCGCTAATTGCCTTGCCTCAGCATCGTTTACTAAAAGAAAATCGGTGATTTCTAAAACTTTAAGTAAATCGTCTCTTTTACTCTCAATCCAGTAATTCATTGTATCCGTAGCAATTATACCAGGATTTTTCATCTCTTTAGCAACTTTTAGCTGAATTACAGGATCAATATTTGCCAGAAAAAGATAATTTATCTCCTGCTGATAAGGGAAAAGCCGGGGGTTAAAGTCAGCAAAAACATTAAGTTCTGTTTTTAAAGTATGAGCAACATTAAAATCAAAATCATACCTTCCCTGCCATAGAAAAGTCTTCCCTTTTTCTTTTTTTATGCCCTGTGTGTCTATGCCTCTTTCATTTAATGAACTTATATGTTCGGGAGGAAAATCTTCTCCTACCACACCTACCATACTAGCCTTAGAGAACAAACTGCAGGCATAGGAAAAATATACTGCTGACCCGCCTAAAGAATCTTTTCTGCTTTCAAAAGGCGTTTCAATATCATCCAGGGCGACAGAGCCAACTACTAAAACTTTATTTTCTTTACTCACTGATTTTTGCCTGTAAGGCGTTAAAAAAAAGTCGTTTTAATAGACTTTTTTAGCCGAGCACACTTGTTATAGCAAGCTCGGCCACTACATTTTACTTTAGATACTTTCCAACTAAAATACCCAGATCTTTTTTCATATTTTCATCTATCTTTTCAGGCGCAGTCATAATTGCATTCTTCAGAGCTTCATTACAACTACATCTGCTCAGTTCTTCTTTAGTTAACTCGGGGATGAGCCTACGCAGGATTTCTTTTGCATGTCCTGCATTTTCCAACAACTGTTTAACCACCATTTCTACAGTAACAGCACCATGTTCTGGATGCCAGCAATCATAATCAGTAACCAGCGCCAGTGTGGCATAACAAATTTCCGCTTCCCTGGCAAGCTTGGCTTCAGGCATTGCAGTCATACCTATAATATCAACGCCCCAGTTTCTATAAATCAGCGATTCTCCGAGAGTAGAAAACTGCGGGCCCTCCATGCAGATATAAGTTCCGCCGCCATGAACTTTCAACCCGTCTATCCGGCAAGCTTTATAAAGTTCATCGGAGAGAACAGGACATACAGGATTAGAAAACCCTATATGCGCAACCATTCCATTGCCAAAAAAAGTAGATGCCCTGTTTTTTGTGAAATCAAAAAACTGATTTACAACTACCACATCACCAGGAGCAATATTTTCTTTCATACTGCCTACTGCACTTAGAGATATTATCTTACTGCATCCTAATTTCTTTAAAGCAAAGATGTTTGCCCTGTAATTAACCCCTGAAGGCGTATAACAATGCCCCCTGCCGTGACGGGCAAGAAATGCAACCTCCACTCCTTCTAACTCGCCTACTATAATACTATCCGAAGGACTACCAAAAGGCGTATCAACTACAACTTCCCTGATATTTTTAATGCCGTCTAATTGATAAAGGCCGCTACCGCCAATTACAGCTAATTTAACTTCTTCTTTCATTTTTACTCTCTGTAAAATAGTCCAGTGTATTTTTGAGGTTTTCAACAAATTCACCTAAAAAGTCTTCAGATACTGTCATAAAATTTCTGATGTAACTGTTTTCCTCACCCATGCGGGGACGGCTCTCGGTTATTTTTACAAACCTGCCATTTTCGTTTTGCTTTACATCAAAGAAAAAAGTTTTACCCTTGTCTGTCTTAAACCTGTAAGACACTAATACATTATCCCTGTTTTCTTCCATCTTTCCCTCCTGTCTCTTCAGCTTCATTGTAAAATGAAAATTGTAAATATTAAATTTTAAATTTTCTTATTTTGTCTATTCTTTAAATTTACAATCTTTAATTTTCAATTCAACATTCTTTGAATGTTGCTGCTTTTTCCATATCCATAATAAGTTTTGAAAACACTTCTAATGACTCGGCAAGTGTCACTCCACTTTTCCTTGTCTTGCATTCAGCCGCCCTGTAATGTCCACCGCCTGTAATCTGTTCTTTGTTATTATACTTTTCTACTAAACGCTTTGCTAAATTAGAGCATATCTTACCTGCATGTATGTAATCATCCGTACCCCTGATAGAAAAATGTATTCCTCCGTCTAATTCTCTGTTTACCATTATAAATAATACTTCTCTATCTATGGATTCTTCTTTTAATTTGTTTAAATATACCGAACCTGCCATAGGCATAAGTAAAACTCTGTATCCTAAAAACAAATACACATCGGTAGTTCCCAGTGTTGTAAGAAGTGTGATGCTGGAAAAACTTTCAATAGTTTTTTCCCAGTCCTTCCTGAAATATTCATAAATCAGGTTTACCCTGTACCTGTCAATTGTGTTATCTATAAAATCATGGAGATTCTTCCAATCAAATCTTTCGCAGTATTTCTCCATAACCAGAAAACTAAATTCACTCTGATTGATATCTTTTAATTCATCATGCCTGTCATTGTAAAAATACTGAAATCCGCCACCGCCCAGCGCAAAATACAACTCTGTTATTTGATTTAAAAGTGTTGTCTTTTCTCTCTGATTTACCTCAAACATAGTCGGGTATGAATCTATTTTTTTTATCAAGTTTTTAAATTGTTCCTCAACCTTTTCTTTGTAAAAAGCACTAACATATTCAGATACTATATCGGTTGCAGGTTCAACTGCCCAATCTCCCTTCAATCCTACAAGCGCGAGGAAATCATCATACTTTTCTCCTTTTCCAAGATAGGTCATCAGCATATGCGCAAGGTATGAAGCCGAACACATTTTATAAGATATCGTATTGGGATTTATCAACAAACATTTTTTAATCTCCCCAATTGGCGGATGGTGATCTATTACAAGGAATTTTTCTACTTTATCCACATATTTATCATAATATTCCATTGTTCCTTTATCAGAAACAATAACCATATAATAATTATCTTTCTTTAATTCATCATTTAACTGGCTCTCTGCAAGCTCGTAAGTTGCAGGCAATTTTACCTGAGCCCTGCCTCCCATCATCCGAACCAGCCTCTTTAGTATACAGCCGCTTGACAATCCATCAGGGTCATCGTGCGTAAAAATTAAAACTTTTCTGCCTTTAATTTCTTTAAAAGTCTCTGCTGCTGAAATCCAGTTATTCTCTTTAAACTCTTTTATTACAAAATCTTTATACGACATCACTCTTTACTCTTTACGCTTCACGCTTTTACGCATTTAATTAATTACTTCATAGATCAAAGATGGCGGTTCTACTTTTTTCTCACTAAACTCCAGTGAACTCAGATAATCCATGGCAACCCGGCTCATATCAGCAACTTTTGATGAATATAAGCAGGCAACCGCCTCTCCAACTGAAACCATGTCTCCTATCTTTTTATAGACTTCTATCCCTGATGTATTGTCTATTTTTTCTCCTACCCGCTCTCTTCCCGCACCGATAGTTAGAGCGCACATGCCAATACTTCTTGTATCTATTGATTTAATAAATCCCGCTACAGTGCTTGTTACTTCAAATTTATATTTAGCCGGCTTTAATAAGTTATCCGGTTCATCCGGGACCTCTGCAGTTCCCCCCTGTTCAGCTATCATCTGACGGAATTTTTTCAGGGCTTTTCCGTTACTTAAATTCTCCTTAGCCATCTTTTTAGCTTCGCGGGTATCGCGAGCTGCATCCCCCATTACAAGCATTCTTGAAGCCAGTTCAATTATTACTGTTTTTATATCCTCAAACCCTTCCTCTCCTTTCATTATCCGGATAGCCTGTTTGATTTCCATGCCATTTCCTATTACACGCCCGAGCGGCTGGCTCATATCAGAGATTATAGCTGCCATCTTCCTTTTATAGGATTTCCCAATGCTTATCATGCTTTCTGCAAGTTTCCTGGCATCTTCAAATTCCCTCATAAATGCCCCTGAACCGGTCTTCACATCGAGAACCAGTCCATCTGCGCCTTCAGCAATTTTTTTACTCATTATGCTTGCAGATATAAGGGGAATGCTGTCCACTGTTGCTGTAACATCTCTCAAAGAATACATTTTCTTATCAGCAGGGGCAATATTTTCAGTCTGTCCAATCATTGCAACACCAATCTTTTTTAACTGCTCCAAAAATTCATGGGGAGTTAAATCAACCCTGAAGCCCGGTATTGATTCTAATTTATCAAGGGTGCCGCCTGTATGGCCTAAACTTCTTCCGCTCATCATAGGTACCACCACACCAAATGAGGCAACAAGGGGCGCAAGAGTAATTGATACCCCATCCCCTACCCCGCCTGTTGAGTGTTTATCTATGGCTTTTCCTCCTGTCTCACCCAAATTTATTTGCTCCCCCGATTCCACCATAATACTTGTAAACTCATAAAGTTCCTCAGTATTCATTCCTTTAAAATAAACTGCCATTAAAAATGCTGACATCTGATAGGGAGGAACTTTCCCATTTAAAAAACCCTCCACCATAAACTGCAGCTCCCGATGCGACAGGGACAAACCCTCTCTCTTTTTTAATATTATATTATAAGTATTCAAGTAATTTTCTGATAAATATTTTAAATTTTTCCTGAGCCATTTGAGTAGTTTTGATAACTTCCTCGTGGGATAATGGACTGCCTGTAATACCTGCAGCCATATTTGTTGTCATGGATAATCCTAACACCTTAATTCCTAAACTATTTGCAACAATAACTTCAGGCACTGTTGACATTCCTACAATATCTGCCCCTATCTTACGAGCCATTCTTATCTCAGCAGGTGTTTCATAAGAAGGGCCGCTCATAGCTAAGTATACACCCTCTTTTATTTCCATATTAAGCATACTGGCAGTCTGATGCGCAAGTTCTCTTAATTTACTGTTATAAGCATCAGTCATATCAATAAAATCAGCACTACCTATCAAAGGATTGGCGCCCATCATATTTATATGATCGGAAATAACAACAATATCTCCTGGCAAAAAATTTTCATTCACTGCTCCAGTAGCACTTGTAACAATTAATTTTTCTACTCCAAGTGCAGCCATAACTCTTACAGGAAAACAAACTTCCCTGATAGTATAACCTTCATAATAATGCACCCTTCCTGAAAGAGCTACTATATCTACACCTGAAAATCGCCCTGCTACAACTTCCCCTTTGTGACCCTCTACAGTTAATGTAGGAAATTTTGGTATCTCTTCAAATTTAATTGTAACAGAATCCTTAAACTCATCTGTTAAATCTCCAAAACCGCTACCAAGTATTATTCCTGTTTTTGGTTGAACTTTTATCCCTGATTTAATTTTTTCTAATGCTTCTAATACTTTATCCATATAAAATACTTACCTTTCGACATAATTCCTTTCATGTGTAAGTAAATCCTTTATTGAGACCTAAATGATGTATTTTTTGCGACTTGGGACTTTTTAGTGAAACTATGCCGTTAAAAAACTAAAATTTGTTTGACTCAGCTCTTGCCTGCAAGGGCTGGGGAGTTTTTTAGTTTTAGGCATAGTTTCATATGCCAAAGGCAAAAAGTCTCCGGAGCAACAAAATACATTTTTAGGGCTCAATTATTTTCATCCTCTTTGAGTGAATCTGTAGAATAGAGAATTGGCGTAGTAGTTTAGGTTAAGCCTATTTGTTTCTGCCCCTTTCGTCTGGCAGTGCCTCAATATCTTATCCATGCTCTATCTCCAACTCCCCCTCATCAAACCATGCAGGAAGTTCTCCTTCACACGGCTTTCCGATAACCACTCGTCTAAAAGCTTTCACTATTTAGCCACTTTCTATTGGTAGTTAAATAATATATCCCCAACACCTTATACAGAATAACGGTCTGGATATTTGTTAAATCCAAATCCTTTCTTCTGTTTGCGTTTTTGTATAAAACGTCTAACTTTATTCTCTGTGTAATATCGGAGTTTACCAAACCATTTTGAGGAATTTCCTTCAATGAAGTAGTTAGCCCACCCTCTTATTACAGGATTAAGCCTTGAAACAATTACCTCTGCCTTTTCTGGTATTCGGTGATTGGTTATCTTTCTTATCCTGTTTCTGATTACACTCATAGCTTTAGCTGATGGAAAGGATATGATATACCTTATCTTCTTTCTTTAATCATATACCTTCTTAAAACTAAAGCCAAGAAAGGTGAATTTGTCTTTCTCCATATCCAGTATTTTTGTCTTCTCCTTATTTAGCTTTAAGTTTAATCCCTTAATTACTTTAATTAAGGTCTCCCATATTTCCTGTGGATACCTACAAGATAGAATGACAAAATCATCTGCATACCTTATGAGATGAGCAGCAAGTTTGGATTCATATCTTTTCTTCCAGATTTTATCTAACTCATTAAGATAGATATTCGCCAGAAGAGGCGATATTATCCCTCCTTGTGGAGTGCCAGATATGTTATTTCTTAAGATTGCCTTTTCACTTACTACTCCTGCTGTTAGCCATTGTTTTATTAGCCTGAGAATGTTCTTATCACATACCCTTTTAGCTATTAGTTCTAACAAACGGTTATGGGATATAGTGTCAAAGTATGAGCTTAAGTCAGCGTCAACTACATATCTATAGCCCCTATTCAATAGCCTTTTAATTATCTTCAAGGCTTGATGGGCTGAACGCTTCGGTCTAAATCCATATGAACAATCCTGAAATTCAGCTTCAAAAATAGGTTCTATTACTATCTTTACTGCCATCTGTGCCACTCTATCCTTGACAGTAGGAATTCCTAAAGGTCTTTTAGTTTTATCAGGTTTGGATATATAGACTCTTTTGACCTTGTCGGGTCCATAAACCTTCTTCTTTAGTTCTCTTTGGATTCCTTTAAGAAATTCTTCTACCCCCATTTGCACAATCTCTTCAATCGTTTTGTCATCTATCCCTGCACACCCTTTATTACTGCAAACCCTTCTCCAACTCTCCACAAAAACATCCCACCGATAGACCTTATCATACAGAGTATAAAAACGCTTTACCTCCTTTCGCTTTGCCTTTAGATATAGCCCCCTCTGAAATTCCCGAACCTTTTCTCGGGGAGTTAATAGCCTTTTTGGCAATCTCCCAGTCCTTCCTTCGGGGGCATAGTTAATAATGCCCCTTCACTCTGTCTTAGTTTTGTTGTCTCTTGACTTCATAAGTTCGCCTAAAAAACAGCCATTTAGGCTGTTTTTCTTTATGTCTCCGTTTATGAGTATATCCGACCACCTTAATAACCTCCTTTGACTTCGGATTTCCCTTATACAAAGAAGCCTTTCGTTATCAAGGCTCTCCCAAGTTCCCTTCGTAATCTTTCTCAGCATACCGCCCCTGATACCCCGAGTAGAGTCACCCCTTCTTACTCCTGTTAATCCAAGATGACTGTCGGGCTTCCCTCAAACATGAAAAGGTCGCCTCTACTTCTTAATGAACTAACGAGTCTACTTATAGGTTCATTCACATTACGGTCTGCTGTTTTGCGTCTCCCAACTAAATCGGGATTTGTCGAGTGGCTAAAGCTTCGAGATTAGTCCCTTATCTTCACTCCTCGCTACATAACCGAACAGGAAATTATTATGACTGACACCTTTCAGTCAGTTAGATTACAAAGAGCTTTTCTTGACATGCCATGTCCCTTTCTTATTATTGTTATATAATACATAGTTTTTAATTGCTTATCAAATTTTTTACCAACAATATCTCCGACAATATAAATCAATGGGACAATATATACTATTTTAATCAAAGTTATTTTAGCACAAATTTTTCTTATGGGCAAATATGAGTCTTATCCCAAGACTGGATGGGTCAAGATATTTATTATTAAGGGTATGTTCAACATTACGAAAGATATTTGAAATATATGAGCAAGCGAAAAGACGATGTTGGCAATTACAATTAGAGTTTCAATAATTGGAATAGTTGTTAATAACTTTTTGATATACAGGGATAAGGGGGATAAAAGGACAAGTGCATCCAAAAGTCTGGGTTTTGCCTGAATATATAGGGAAATCTGGTTAGTACGGTGTAATTCCTTGACTTTTATTCCAAAGAAAGAAATATAGGATAGATTTTTTCAGCTAAAAAGCTGATTTTGGCGGAAGCCAGGAACCAATATCGGTTCTTGGATCGTGAATTTATATTATACAATGATATAAAAAAGAAGTATAATTAATATGTATTTTCAAGGTTTTATAGATTTTAAGGAGGATAATCATGAGAATAAATAAGTTCTTTCCGAGAACGTTGGCATTTATTATCGCAGTACTGTTCTGTATCAGCGCTACTTCGTCATCGGCTGTACCAAGTTTAATTAATTTTCAGGGCGTACTTAAGGATTCTGACGGTAAAGCTGTGGCTGGAAGCAAGAGTATTGTCTTTGATATTTATACCAAGGAAAGCGGCGGGAGTGCTGTATGGAGTGTAACGGAAGTTGTTTCACTTGATTCCAAAGGCTTATACAGCGTGATGCTTGATGTGAGCGAGCTGGATTTTGATGTCCAGTACTGGCTGGGGGTAGATGTGGCCGGAGATGGCGAGATGACCCCGAGATACAAATTGGCATGTACAGGATATGCGATGAATGCAAAGAAACTGGACGGCCATGTTGCGTCGTATTACCTCAACTGGTCTAATATAACTAATATGCCTGAGGAATTTTCTGACGGAGATGATATCGGAGCAGGTGAATCAATACTTGCTGTGCAGTTAAATGACGTTAATATCTCAAGTCCAACTGCTGCGATTGATTTCAATTCAAGTCATTTCAGTGTGACAAAGGAGGGGAGCTATGAGTCTGATGTAAGCATAACTACTGCCCCCTATGCCCTGATGGCTGGAACAGCGAGTTATGTCTCGGGTAATATGGACGCAAATACTCTGGACGGGCTGGACAGTGCAGCATTCCAGCTTGCTCTGGATACGCCGGCATGGAAGGCGGCTGACAGCGCAAAGTTAAACGGCAGGGCTTATACTGCTTATGTGTCTACAGATGCCATAGATCAGGTTATCGGAGGGACAAAGACCTTTGTTGCCCACCCGAAAATAGCTGTATATACTGCACCAATTGCTAATGAAGAATATGCTCCCAAGCAATATGTAGATGACAGTGCTGTGGCCGGAGCTGCTGTAAAGAGTGCCACTAACACGTTTACCGGACAGAATACTTTTGTGAATATGGTCACTGTTTCAAGTGATGTTCTTGTGACAGGAGGGCTTTCCGTGACCGGCCAGGGCGGATATTCTATTCAGACAAGTTCCGGGATTAAAGTGGGCGGATCGATAAATACGGGGGAGGATGGGACCGGATATGATATTAACTTTTACGGAGATAGTTCCGGCGGCCGTTTTTTATGGGATGAAGCAAAAATGGCATTAAGAGCCGGCATAGACTCTGACGGGACTCACTGGGATAATGATAATGTCGGTTCGCAGTCTCTTGCTACAGGCAGCAATTGTATTGCCAAGGGACAGTGCGCTGTAGCAATGGGTCAAGATTCCCACGCGCTTTATCCTGCTTCTTTTGCTGTGGGAGGCAATGCGTATGCAATCAATAATTATGCAGTTGCAATGGGAGTTAATACTGTTGCTTTCGGACAGCAGTCATTCGCTACTGGAGGGGCTACTTTAGCCAAGGGTATTTCTTCTACAGCAATGGGAGACAGTACTGTCGCCGGAGGAGATTATTCTTTTGCTGCGGGCAGAAAGTCAAGCGCAACAGCCCGGGGCGCATTTGCCATCTCAGATTCGGTGGAAGCACAGTTCCTGGTCGATACCCAGGATGCGTTCGGCGCAAGGTTTCAGGGGGGATACAGTTTAACCGGTGGTGAGGTGAGTATTTCCAGTAATGTT
This sequence comes from Deltaproteobacteria bacterium, assembly GCA_048634875.1. Classification (GTDB taxonomy): domain Bacteria; phylum CG03; class SLGR01; order SLGR01; family JBDRKX01; genus JAIVZN01. Next base: position 67,397 of record JAIVZN010000001.1, read on the forward strand.
GCGGTAAACGGTAAGCTTACAGTATCTGAAGCTGCGGGGTATTCGGGAGACATTGTCGTAGTATCAACCGGGGCAGTGAATCTGTTCCGGGTTAATTCATCCGGTGATGTATATGCGCATAAGGCTTTTCATGATACAGGAGCGGATTACGCGGAATGGTTCGAGAAGGAAGGCAGTATAGCAGAGAATGATGTAGTGGGCTTGAACGTCCTGACCGGGAAGGCAAGGAAGTACCTGAGAGGTGATGTTGTTTTAGGTGTCTGTTCATCAAATCCGGGTTTTGTGGGGAATAGGGATATAAATAAGAATGAAGAAGATATGAAGAGTAATCATGTACTTGTCGGGCTTATGGGCCAGCTGGATTTTAATAAGGAACAGGTGGAGATTGCAGACGGCAGAGTGATAACAAAAGACGGGAAACAAATCGGATACCTTTTATCTAACGGGAATATGTTTTTAAGGATAAACCAATAGTGCTTAAAAGAAAGTTATTTCCGGTAAACGTACTTTTTATACTTACGTGTGTGCTTTTGGCAGCAGCAGTCATTACAGGGATCAACTACATTATTGCGGTTGCTATATTAGATAGCGGAGGCGGTAGTATGAAATCAAATATGTATGAAACAACTGCCTCTTTGGGGTCTGCCGTAGAAGGAGGCAGTTCGGAGAGCGTATCGTATCGGATGGAAAGCGGCTATATTTCGCAGTATGTAGAAGTCACAGCATCGTTACCTACGCCGGAGCTGAATTTGAAAAGTATTTATGTGTACCCTAATCCGTTTAAACCCGGAAGCGGCGGGAAGTACGATGCTGACTGCATAGTCTTCAAAAACCTGACAGCCGAAGCAGACATAAAGATTTTTAATGTGGCTGGAGAACTTGTTGCTTCCATGGAAAAAGAAGACATGACTGTGGATTATTGCATGTGGCCTGCAGAGAACGATGACGGTAAAAAGGTTGCAAGCGGGGTGTATGTTTACCTCATAACAAACCCTGCAGGGGAAAAAGCCACTGGAATACTTGCAATAATAAAGTAATTTTTGGTGAGGCAAATCGAAATTTTGACAACAATAAAAAATTTTATATAATATTAATTGTTTAATATTAGCCTGATTATTTTTTAATATACAGATGAAAATAGGAGCTGTAAATAACTATAATAACGATGTCTGTGATGAAATCAGATTGATTGCCTCTGAAGGATTTGATTTTGTTGATTTAACTCTTGAACCACTCTTTAGCGATAAGTTAGATGTTGAGAGTGTTAAGAAAGCAGTTGACGAAACAGGAATAGAGGTTATCGGTCATACCAGTCCATTCCTTCCTGTAATTTTCCCCTTAAAGTCAATCAGGCAGGCAAGTATGAAGGAGTTTAGAAAATATATTGATTTTTTCAGCAATTTAAAAGTTAAACTCATGAATGTTCATCCCTCCTTAAATGGCACCTTAATGAGTAAAAGTGACATGATTAGATACAATAAGCAGTTTATATCTAAAATAAATGATATGTGTATGGAAAAAGGTATTACCCTTATGCTTGAAAGTGTTTTAAAGCCCTTTAATACTCCTGAGATTTTTGAACATTTACTTGATGGCCTTGATAATGTTAAATTACATCTTGATGTTGGACATTGTAATGTAAATACTGATCGTGAGCTTGTTGATGAATTTTTTTCTACATTTGCAGACAGAATAGTACATGTTCATTTTTCTGATAACTATGGCAACCGTGATGACCATCTGCCTCTTGGATGCGGTTCAATAGACTGGAAAAAGGTAGTGGATATTCTAAAAAAATATGGATATGATAATACCATTACATTAGAAGTCTTTACTCAGGATAGAAGATACCTGTTACTTAGCAAAAAGTTTTTAGAAGAGACCCTTAACACATAGGTCCTTTCTTTTTTTATGATAGAAACAAAAAAAATAACTTTAACTACAAATGGTTTTACTGACATTATAGATATAACCCCTGACCTGAAAGAATTTGTATCAGAGACAGGAATAGAAGAAGGGCAGATTACTGTTTTTGTTCAGGGTTCAACCGGTGCAGTAACAACCATTGAGTTTGAACCAAATTTAGTAAAAGATTTTAAGAATGCAATGGAAAGAATAGCGCCTTCAAATATGAAGTATGAACATTCCAAAACATGGGGTGATGATAATGGATATGCGCACATTAGAGCTTCTGTTGTGGGATGTTCTGAATCAATTGCTGTTTCGGATGGAAAGTTAATGCTTGGAACCTGGCAGCAGGTAGTTATAGTAGATTTTGATACACATCCAAGAGAAAGAAATATTTTCCTTGTTGGTGTCTGTGAGTCTTAGAATTTCTTCCGGTATTTATAAAAATAAAAGGTTAAAATCAATTCCAGGTAAGCAATTTCGTCCCCTTTCAGAAAGAATAAAACTGTCATTGTTTTCTATTTTAGGAAGTAAAATTAAAGGTTCATATTTTCTTGATTTTTTTGCAGGTACAGGTAATGTAGGGCTTGAAGCACTTTCCTTAGGCGCAAAATTTGTTATATTTGTAGAAAAAGAAAAAGATAAAATTAACTTGATAAAACATAATGTCAGTTTACTTGGAGTAGAGGATAAAATTAAAATTTTGCATATAGATGTCTTTAACTGTCAAATTGATGAAAAGTTTGATATTGTGTTTGCAGGGCCTCCATATAAAGCAAATTTTGGAACAGGAATATTACAATATTTAAGAGAAAACAATATTGCCGGGGAAAATACAACAATAATTTTACAACATCACTATAAAGAAGATATTGATATTAAAGGGTATAAAGTAATTGATAAAAGAAGATATGGTAATACTGTTTTGGATTTCTTTGTAATATCATAGTAGAATAAAAAAAAAGATATAATAGTCTTTCTCTTGAAAAGAATAATATAGTTTGATATATTTTATAATTATGAAACAAAATTTGTTTATAATAATAATATTGTTGCTTGGGTTATCAGGCTGCATTGTTAAGCCTGAGAGATTTTCAGGTAGAATAAAATCAGATGTCACCTGGAAGGGCAAAGTGATACTTGAAGGTGATGTCTATGTTGAGCCCGATGTAAAACTTACTGTTCTTGCAGGTACGCATATCACTTATGCCGAAAAAGAAATTAAGATTGAAATACAGCGGCTTAGAAATTTGTCAGGCAGCACCTATGATATTTTTAAAGAAGATAAGATAGAATTAATTGTTGCAGGTGATATAGATATAAGAGGGTCAAAAGAACAGCCTGTAATATTTACTGCGCCTAAAAAAAACCCAGGGAGAGCAGGCGGTATAAATTTTGTAGGACATAAGAGTTCTTCATCAATCAGGCAGGTCCTTATAAAAGGCGGTTATACGGGTATCAGGTTATATGACGAGAGAGCTCCATTGATAGAAAATGTTACTGTCATCGGCAATATTGCAGCAGGAATAGGATGCTGGGATAGAGCTTCTCCTCTCATTACAGGAGTTAAAATATATGAAAATAAATACGGATTTGGCGCTTCTGACATATCCAGCCCTGTTATTAATAACAGCATTTTTAAGAACAACAGAGCATCGGGTATCTTTTTTGAGGGGCAGGCTAAAGGTATTATTTCAGGTTCTATCATTTCAGGAAATAATGTTGGTATTGCTTTTGGAGATGAAACAGAGGCGGAAGTTATATTGTCTACATTTACCGCTAATGGCTCCGGGATAGGTTGCTGGGGTAAGTCTTCGCCAAAAATAAAAAATAATTATTTTGAATCAAATATTGTAGGTATTTTAAGTATGGATAAATCTTCAGGTGTAATAGAAAATAATAATTTTATAAAAAATGGAGGTGGTATGACAATTTCTGATGATGCAACGAGCATAATTCTAAAAAATACTTTTAAAAGAAGCGGGCCCGCTGTCATAGTTTCAGGAAGAGCAAAACCTGAAATCTATGAGAATCATTTAAGCGGGAACCAGTATGGCGTGATGGTTGAAAACAGATCAAGACCACGAATATTTTCAAATACTTTTAAAGAGAACAGGGTAGGTATATTACTTACAGATTATACAAAACCTGTTTGTTATAAAAATATATATGATGATAATTTAAATGATACAATAGACAGCAGGTTAAGAAAATGATTAAGAATATATCACTGTTTTATAATAAGGAAAAAGAAACCGCCGGAAGAATTGCCGGGATTATAAAAGATATAACTTCATCGGAAAATATAAATTTATCTGATGGCAGTATTCTTGAAAGTACAGAGCTTGTAATAAGTGTCGGAGGAGATGGAACTTTATTAAGGACCGCACGGCTGACAGTAAAATATGGTGTCCCTGTTGCGCATATTAATGTAGGTACTCTTGGTTTTTTAGGTTTTGAGTTAGATGATGCGGCAGGCTATATTAGAACATTGATTAAAGGTAAATTTAAAATTCAGGAAAGAATAATGCTTACCGCTACAGTTGGTTCTCAAAAATTTAATGCATTAAATGATATTGTAATAAAAAACGGAGACACAGCAAGGATAATAGATTTAGAACTGTTTTTAGAAAATAAAAAGGTTTACAGTATAAAAGGAGATGGAGTAATAATATCTACACCTACAGGTTCTACAGCTTATTCACTTGCAGCAGGAGGGCCAATAGTTACTCCTGATTTATTGCTGATGGTTATTACTCCTTTAAATCCGCATACACTTTCCACCCGCCCTGTTATTGTTGAAGATATTTCTGTAAAGGTAAAGTGTCCTGTTAGTGATGAGGAAATTATACTTACATCTGACGGGCAGGTGCATAGTAAATTTAATCCGCCTGTAGAAATTAGTATTAATATTGCTAAAGATAGATTGAAGTTAGTTGAAGGTGATGAAAATTTTTTTGATTTGTTATCAAGGAAAATGAACTGGGGCTGAACAAGCGTGAAGGGTAAAGCGTGAAGCGTGAAAGTGTAGTGGCCGAGCTTGCTCGGCTGAAAGAGCAAAGCAAGCTTTGCCACTACAATTAAATGAACATAAAAAGAGGTGGAAAATAGAAAGTGGAAAGTAAAAATTAAAAATGTTAGAGAGTTTAAAAATAACGAATTTTGCACTTATTGAAGATGCGTCTCTTGAAATGGGCAGGGGGTTTAATGTTATTACCGGAGAGACCGGGGCAGGTAAGTCCATTTTAGTCGGTGCGTTGAGTATGGTTTTAGGAGAATGGGTCGGGCAGGAAATTGTAAGGTCAGGCAGCGGGATGTGTGAAGTGGAGGCTGCCTTTAGCAATGACTTAGGTATAGAAATAAAAGAATTTTTAAAAGAAAAAGAATTAAGTGAGAGTGAGTTAATTTTAAGAAGAAAGTTTTACTCTAAAGGAATGAGTAAATGTTATATTAATGATCATCATATTACTCTTTCAACATTAAGAGAGCTTGGTAATCTTCTTGTTGATATACATTCGCAAAATCAACATCAGACGCTTCTTAAAAAAAAGAATCAGATGAAAATTCTTGATAAATTTTCTGAAAGTGAAAATATTTTAAATGAAATTCAAAATCTCTGGAATAAGTTTAATAAATTAAAAGATGAGAAAGTTCATAAAATAAATGCAAAGAAACACACAGAAAAAGAAATTGAGAGATTAAAATTTGAAATATCTGAAATAGATTCAGCCTGTCTTCATGATGGAATTGACGATGAGGTAGAAAAAGATTACAGTATCTTGAGTAATATAGGTATCCTGAATTGCGGCGTGGAAGAGTTATATGGTATGTTGTATGAAAATGATGAATCTGTTATAGAAAAATTAGCTGATTCTGTAAAAAAGCTTGAGGAACTTGGTATAATTGATGGTAAGTTTAAAGATATAAGAGATTTAATTGAAAGGGGAATCTGTGAGATTGAATCTGCCTCGGAAAGTTTGCGTTCATATAGAGACGAGACAGATTTTGACAGTTCCAGGCTTGAGGAAGTGCTTAACTTAAGAAATGATATAATGAATTTAAAAAGAAAATACGGGAATGATATTAGCACGATACTTGAGTATCGCAGTTTTCTGGAAAAAAAGATTTTGGAGTATGAAAATTTTGATGATATAATAAAAGATTTAGAAATAGAAATCAGGAATGTAAATGAAAGTTTGAATTCTCATGCCTCAGTGGTAACTGAGAAAAGAAAAAAAGCGTCCTTGAAATTAGCGAAAATTGTAGAGAAAAAATTAAAGACACTCGGAATGGAAGGAGCAGGTTTTAAAGTTAAATTAATTCCCGCTGAACTTGGGCCGAAAGGCGCAGAAAAAGTTGAGTTTGTAATTTCTCCCAATCCGGGTCAGCCTGAAATGGAACTTTCAAAGATAGCCTCCGGCGGCGAGATTTCAAGAATAATGCTTGCAATAAAATCAGCTTTAGCTGATTGTGATAATATTCCAATATTAGTTTTTGACGAGATAGATACAGGAATAGGCGCTACTATAGCTAAACCTGTTGGAAAAGAAATTAAAAATCTTTCAAAGTATCATCAGATAATTGTGATAACTCATCTTCCACAAATAGCTGATTTTGCGGATGTCCACATAAAAGTACAGAAGTGTGTTTCAGATAAAATAACACGGACAGTTATTGAGAAGCTTGGTGGAGAGAACAGGGAAAAAGAGATTACAAGAATGTTTAGCGGATGAAGGAATTAAAAATGAGAAAAGCTACTTTAAATGATGTAAAAAAGATACAGAAGTTAGTAAATGATTTTGCTAAAGAAGAAGTAATGTTACCGCGTTCACTTAATGAGATATATGAAAATATAAGGGATTTCTGGGTAATGGAGAATGAAGGAGATGTTGTTGCCTGCTGCGCATTGCATCCTGTGTGGGAAAATATGGCAGAGATTAAATCTTTAGCAGTAGGTAAGGAGTTTCAGGGAAAAAAAATGGGTAGGCTTTTAGTTAAAGCATGCGAGGAAGAGGCATTGACACTTAATGTTAAAAAATTATTTGCGCTGACTTTTGTTCCTGATTTTTTTGAAAAACTTGGCTTCACAAGAGGAGAGAAAGAAACTATGCCGCATAAGATATGGTCCGAGTGCATAAATTGCCCGCATTTCCCTGATTGTAATGAAGAATTGGTGGTAAAAACATTATGAGTATTATAATTTTTTTTGTAGGTTTGTTTATGCTGGCTATTGGTCTGGGTTATTTATATCATCCAGATAAAGTTCAGAGGTTTAATAACTGGGTAAAGGAGTATATATTTAATGACCGTTTGCTTATTACGCATAGAAGAAAGGTAGGAGTAATGTTACTTTTTGCAGGCGCTGTAATTGTTTATTTTGCTATAAGATGAAATTATGTTTTCTGATAGGTAATCCGGTAGAACATTCTCTTTCTCCCGGAATGCACCGGATAATATATGATGAATTAGGTCTCGGGGATTGGGAGTATAAGCTTAGAAATATAAAAGATGAAACAGAACTAAGAAATTTTATCGCTGAAGTAAAAGAAAAGGGATATACAGGATTTAATGTTACAGTTCCGTATAAACAAATAATTATGAATTATTTAGATGATGTTGGCGCTAAGGCTAAAATTATGGGGGCAGTAAATACAGTAAAAAATAACAATGGCAGATTAGAAGGTTATAACACAGACTGGCTTGGTTTTAAGAATGATTTAAAAGATTCTCTTAATTTTGAAGCAAAGGGTAAAAGCGCATTAGTGTTAGGCGCCGGAGGCGCTGCTCGCGCAGTTGTGGGAGGGCTTAACTCAGAAAAAATAAGCAAAGTTTTTATTTATGATATTGATAAGTCAAAAATGAATAGTGTTAAGAATGAATTTTGTGATGTAGAAATTGTTGAAATAGAAAAAGAAGATATTGATTCTAAATTAAACGAGGTTGACTTGCTTGTAAATACAACGCCTGTTGGTATGAATGAAAATGATCCTGCTGTAATAAGTCTTAAAGGCAAAAATTTTAAAGAAGGTTTCAAGGTATATGATGTAATATATAATAGAAAGACCAGACTGTTAAAAGAAGCTGAGGAACTTGGGTTGGATGCAGCAGGCGGGATTGGAATGCTTGTAGGACAGGGTATTGAAGCATTTAGTTTATGGGCGCCGGGAAAAGTTGTATCTAAGGAAGTAATAGAGAAAATGAAAGAACATCTAAGAAGAGAGGTTAATAAAAGATGATTAGATACTATACAGCAGGTGAGTCTCACGGTAAGTGTGTTTCTGTCATAATTGAAGGAATACCTGCAGGACTTAAAATAACTGAAGACTATATAAATCTTCAATTATTCCGCAGGCAGCAGGGGTATGGCAGGGGCAAAAGAATGGATATAGAGCATGATAAGGTACAGATAACTTCAGGCGTAAGGTGGGGAGAGACTTTAGGCAGTCCTGTATGCATGGTAATTAATAACAGGGACTGGGAAAACTGGAAAGTTACAATGTCAGTTGATGAAGCTGACAGGGATGAAGATTTATATATAACCCGTTCAAGACCAGGGCATGCTGACCTTGCAGGAGTATTAAAGTATAACAGGGATGATGTGAGAGATATATTTGAGAGGGCATCAGCGCGGGAGACTGTCGCCAGGGTTGCCGCAGGAGCGGTAGCAAAAAGATTATTAGAAGAATTTGGTATTAATGTAATAAGTTTTACCAGACAGATTGGAAATGTAAAGGCAGAAACAGTTGATATTTCACTTAATATGACAAAAGATTCATTAATTAATTGTGCAGATAAAGAAAAAGAAGTAGAAATGATTAGAGAGATAGATGAAGCGGAAAAAAACGGAGATACAGTCGGGGGAGTGTTTACCGTTGTAGCTGAAGGTGTTCCTCCCGGGTTAGGCGCTCATACACAGTGGGATTTAAAACTTGATGGCAGAATCGCGCAGGCTCTTATGTCAATTCAAGCTGTAAAAGGGGTGGAAACTGGAAATGGCTTTGAGATGGCAGGTTTAAGAGGTTCCGAGGTGCATGATGAAATCAGATATGATAGTTCCAAAAGAAAATTTTACCGCATATCAAATAACGCAGGCGGAGTAGAGGGTGGTATGACAAATGGTGAATACCTGATATTCAGTGCGGCAATGAAGCCTGTAAGTTCTTTAAAGAAACCGCTTAAATCAGTGGATTTAAAAACCAAGGAAGATATAGTGGCGGAGATTATCCGCAGTGATGTATGCGCGGTTCCTGCTGCAGGTGTTATAGGAGAAGCTGTTGTTGCAATTGAAATAGCAGGCGCTCTAAAAGAAAAAACAGGCGGCGATTCTATTGAAGAAATGAAGAGAAATTACGAAAACTATCTCAAGCAGGTAATGGAATTTTAATGAATATAGTTCTAAACGCAAAGAACAAAAATTGTAGTGGCCGAGCTTGCTCGGCTAAGATAAAAAGCAAAGCAAGCTTTGCCACTACGTCACTCAAAATACATTTTCCTGACTCATCTCTAATAAAGATTTACTGATGAACATAGTTCTAACAGGTATGATGGGAACAGGCAAGAGTATTGTGGGTAAAAAATTAGCCCGGAAATTGAATATGAGTTATGTAGATACTGATGAGGTAATTGAAAAAGAAGCCGGCTGCAGTATAAATGAAATATTTGCCGGAGATGGAGAAAAAAAGTTCAGGATAATAGAAAAAAAAGCCGTAAAATATGAATCGTTGTTAAATAATTATGTTATTTCAACAGGCGGCGGTGTAGTGAAGTATGCGGAAAATATGGATGAACTGGAAAAAAATGCTGTTATAATCTGCCTTACTGCAGATCCTGATACAATATATAAAAGAACAAAGAAATACATTAACCGGCCGCTTTTGAAAGTAGATAATCCGGAAAAAGAAATAGAGAAACTTCTTAAACAGAGGGAGAAATTTTACAGTCGCTGTGATTTAATGATTGATACTTCCAATAAAAAAGTAAATGAAATAACAGGAGATATAGTTAAATATATAGAAGATGTGAGATGCTGATAGAAGTAAATATACCGCATAAACCATATAATGTAAGAGTTGGCGAAAGTATTGACGAATTTGGTTTCAGATTAAGGAAGTTTGCCGCAAAAAATAATGTTTTTATTATTACAAATAATACTGTCGGCTCTTTGTATAAAAACCGTTTGTTTGCATCTCTTGAAAAATCTTATTTTAATTTTGAAATTATTGAACTTAAAGATGGCGAAGAATATAAATCTTTAGATACAGCTATACAGATTTATAACAAAATGAGTCAGGAGAGAGTAGAGAGGTTTACTCCAGTCATTGGTTTTGGAGGCGGGGTAGTTGGCGACATTGCCGGATTTGTCGCCTCAACTTATTTAAGGGGACTGCCTTTTTATAATATTCCAACAAGTTTAATAGCGCAGGTTGACAGTTCAATCGGCGGAAAGACAGGGGTTAATCTTAAATGCGGAAAAAATTTAGTGGGTACTTTTTATCAGCCTGAGTATGTTCATATGGATGTTGAACTTGTAAAAACACTTGATAAAAGAGAATATATCTCAGGTCTTGCAGAAGTTATTAAACACGCAATTATCAAAGGTGAAAAATTTTTAAGTTACATGGAAGAAAATATAGAATCAATACTTAAAATGGACAGCGATGTAGTTGAAATAATGATTTCAGAATGTGTCAGAATAAAAGGCGGTATAGTTGTAAGAGACGAAAAAGAATCCGGTTTAAGGAGAGTTCTTAATCTTGGACATACACTTGGACATGCGCTTGAAGCAAGTATGGGTTATGGAAATATCAGGCATGGTGAAGGTGTTGCTATTGGCATGGTGTTTGCGTCCATGCTTGCGGGCATCCTGGGCAAGGGAAGTTTAGAATTAACAGTGAGGTTAAAAAATATACTTGCCTGTTGCGGGCTGCCTGTTAGTATCCCTGAAGGGGTTTCTATTGAAGAAGTTGTTGATGCCATGTATTTAGATAAAAAGGTAAGAAGTAAAAACCTTGAGTTTGTACTGCCGTTGGAACCTGGAAAAGTTGAATGTGGTATTGTTGTAGATGAAAAGATAGTCAGGGAAACACTAGGAAAGATGGAAGTTGGAAGATAGAAGTTGGAAGTTGGAAGAGTGAAAAATAAAATAATTTCAATTCTGTTGGTATCTTTTTTTATAGCAAGAGTCTGCTGTGCTGCTTCAGAAATTTTTCTTTTGGAGATTGACGGAACAATAAACCCCATAGTTGCAGATTATATCGTAGAAGGGCTTGAAGATGCAGAAAGTAAAGATGCGCTTGCAGTTATTATTAAATTAGATACGCCGGGCGGACTTATGGATTCAATGAGGCAGATTATAAAGTCAATGGAAGCAACGCCATATCCTGTCATAATATATATAGGCCCTTCAGGCGCGAGAGCTGCATCCGCAGGCGCTTTTATTACAATGGCTGCTGATATTGCTATTATGGCAAAAGGAACAAACATAGGTGCTGCCCATCCTGTAAAAATGGGTGGACAGAAGATATCAGAGCATTTAAATAAAAAAATGACAGAAGATGCCAGGGCTTTCATAAAATCGCTTGCGAAAAAACATAAAAGAAATGCGGATTGGGCCCAAAAGGCTGTAACTGAGAGTGTAAGTATAACTTCTTCCGAGGCTGTTTCATTAAATGTTGTTGAATATGAAGTAAAGGATTTTAATGAATTAAAATCTATCCTTGAAGGTAAAACTATTACAAAAAATGATAAAAATTTCTGCTTGAGTTTTAAAGATGAGATTAATAAAATTGAAATGTCTGCATTTAAGAAATTTTTGAATTATATAGCTCATCCTAACCTTGCTTATATACTGCTTATACTTGGCGTGTATGGGCTTATTTATGAATTCTCCAACCCGGGAATAGGTTTTGGAGCTGTCATAGG
>JAIVZN010000002.1:0-57407 GCA_048634875.1 Deltaproteobacteria bacterium
GAAGAATGTTTCTTGATAACATCTTCCTTTGTTACATTATGCCAAATTTGAAAAATTTTTTTATTTTGTTCTACGCCTTGATGTAGAAATGTATCCATTTCAAACGATGTCCAATTTTTATTTAAATATTCCGGTGAAATAATTAATATTCCCGATTTAGATTTATTTATGCCTTCTTCAATTGAATTTAATAATTTCTCTCCCACTTTTAAACTTAACGGGGCATACCAGATATTGAAACCGTGGCTTTTAATAGCACCAGCAATTTCAGTTGCCAAAGCGTTATTTTCTTCAGCATAAGATATAAATGTTTCATATTCCATTATTTATTTTTTTCTTATAACATTAATTATTAAGTAGATGATGTTATTTTGGAAAAAATATACCATTATTTACGTGAAATGTCAATTAAAATGCGAAAAGAGATGCAAAATAATCCTTTTAGGCTTGATTTTTCTGCTTTATGATGCTATTATCATAATTAAATAGATTCTGCATAATAATAGGTTTGTATTAACAAGTGCGTATTTCCATAAAAAAATTTGAAGAATATCTAAAATCGGTGAGGATAGTTCCAGGAAACAGGATACCGTATTATGTGAGCTGGGTATCCAGGTTTTTTGAATATCTTGGTAAGGAAAATGATGCTTCTGTTAATGCGAATGAGATAGATAAATTTACTCACGAACTGGGCAAAACATACGAAGAGTGGCAAGTAAATCAGGCAAGAGATGCCATTCGTCTTTATCTTTTCTTCCGCTTGAAGAAATCTAAGACGAATGCTCTCTGGAGTAAAGAGGCTGATAAACAATGGGAAGAAACCAGCGATATGATGGTAAAAGCGCTGCGGTTGCGTCACCGCTCACTGAGTACGGAGAGAACATATCTGGGCTGGGTGAAACAGTTCCACGCATACCTGAAAGGACTTTCCCCGTATCATCTGGAGAAATCGAACTTTGAGAATTTTATAAGCTACTTGGCAGTTGAGCGGAAAGTCTCCGCATCAACGCAAAATCAGGCATTTAACGCGATTCTATTCTTCTACCGACACGTACTGGACAAGGAAGTTGGTGAAGTAAAGGGCGCGGTGCGTGCGAAATATAATCGCAGACTCCCGGTTGTGCTTACCAAAAAGGAAATCAATCAAATTTTTGAACAGCTTGATAAAAACGCCCTGTTAATGTGTAGACTCATCTACGGTTGCGGTCTACGTCTGAAAGAGTGCCTAACTCTCCGGGTGAAAGACATCGATTTTGGACTGAATTGTGTAATCGTCCGTTCGGGAAAAGGTGATAAGGACCGCCAGACAGTGCTCCCTGAGAGTCTAAAGAATGAGCTTCAAGAACATTTGGAGAAAGTCCGTGCATTATATGAGAGCGATAGGTCTGATGGTCTTCCAGGTGTATGTCTGCCGAACGCACTCAATCGAAAATACCCAAACGCTGGCAAAGAGTGGGCATGGCAATGGGTATTCCCGGCACATTCAATCTCAATTGATCCAATAACTAAGGTCATACGTCGTCATCATGTTCATCCGAGTTCACTGCAGAAGAATTTCAAGCAAGCAGTAATGAGCGCAGAAATTACCAAACGCGCGACGATTCACACTCTGCGCCATAGCTTTGCAACGCATCTTCTTGAAGAAGGATATGATATACGAACCATTCAGGAGTTGTTGGGTCATGCAAACCTCCAGACAACAATGATATATACACACATAGCCCGGAAAAACAAAATTGGGGTCAAAAGCCCACTTGATAGTTTACAGTAAAAACAGTATGAAATGGGGACGTGATTTTTAAAATTTAACTAATACCCCCCAACTTTCCTAAATATTTTTCCTTCAATTTATCTCCCTGTCTCCATACAGCATATTTATACTTACCCTGGCGGATCCTGACATGGCCAGGGTAGTACTCTTCCCCGCTTACAACAATAACTTTCCCGGATTCATCATTAACATAAAAAATATTATCGACCATCCCGGTAAAATCCTGGGGTAATTTTCCCCTAAATGTTTAAATATACTCATCTCTGGAAATTAACTGCATTTTGAAGACACTTTTAAAATATCAGCTTTCTCTTTTTTTGACTACTTTAATTTTTAAATTTTTTTTCGCTTTATCAAAAATGATTAAATTATTCCCTTCAATCTTTACAGTTCCTATTATTTGAGTGACATATTGACTACTTTTGACTTTCTTTTCTCTTTCTGCTATACAGATTTCCGGAGAATCCCCAAGATAAAGAACCCCAAATTCCCCCTGAGTATTATATCTTCCACCATAAGCATAACTTCCCTTAGTGCTTAACATCTCATTTGAATGTTTTTTGGAAACCAGGCGATAAAACTCTCCGATAATATTCTTAGCTGCAATCTTATTTAATTTGTCTTTTAAAGAACCAGACACTTAATTTAAGTAGGAATTCCCCATTCAATTTTTCCCAATAATCTTTCCACTTCCATAACTCCGGCAAATCCCTGTTCCATTGTTTCTATTGGTGTTTTATTCCCCAGCGCTTCGTTGGGAGTTCTTAACCACTCTCCCTTTTTTTCTTCTTTTATAACTCCATTCATTTTTTCGAAGATTCGATGTAATTCTCTAATTCTTCTTAAATCCAGTTCGTGAGGAATATTCTCTCCGTTTTCCCATCTAGCAATAGTTCTTGTACTAACACCAATTATATGGGCCATCTTTTCCTGGGAACAATTAAGTTCTTCTCTTAAATAATGAGTCTCTTTATCAATTCTTTTAATTGATAATGAGTCTCTTTATCAATTCTTTTAATTGCTACAGTCATAGTAAAAACCTCCTTCTATAATAAAGTATAACATAAATATAACATTTGTCAAGACATTTGTCTGATTGTAAAAGTTTTCTCGTCTATTATTTCTATTTCTTTTTTAAAATCTTCCATTGATAATTTTAAGTATGTCATTGTTTAATTTCTAATTATGTAACTTATAAAATATTCTAAATCGCAATAAGAAAACTCCTCCAATAAAAGATATGCAAAAGATGAAATCTACATTCGTAATAAAAATCTCTTGAGGAAACAATGCTCTAAGGTTAAAAAATTTTAATCCATTTTTTTTCATTAGAATCTAAGAATTCCACATAAAAACACCAAGCTTTGCCACTACTATATCTTCAAAGGGAAAAAGAAATAGTAATTCTGTGAGTATCACCAAGAGAGCCAAAAGGAGCAAAAGAATAATCAAGCCTTAATCCCCAGTATCTCAAACCAAACCCGCCGGCAAAACCAACTGCTTCTCCAAGGCTATCTATATCATATCCATATTTATAGCCGGCGCGGAAAGCTACAATCTCTTTTATCCAGTATTCAGCTCCCATAGATACATAGAGAAGCTCGTCAATAATATATTCATTTATGTCGCAGGCTACAGTTAAACCGTCTAACGGCTTATATGCAGCGCCGGCTTTAAGGTTTAAAGGCAGCGGATCCGCTTCATCTTTAAATTTTACAGCCATTCCAATATTTTGTATGCTGAGCGCTAATGAGAGTTTTTCATTTACAGAATAATAACCACCTGCATCTAACATTACAGAAAACGCGCTTTCCTCATCAATAGTCTGATAGATAAATCTTAAGTTTCCGCCAATATCTAAATTCTTTAAAACTGCAGGAACCGCATTTTGCACAGCATAGCAAAGAGAAATCGCTGTATCCATTGCGCCAAATGTGGGAGGCGAAGATGTTCCGTCCTTGTCATCTACATCCTCAGTACCTCTTTTTTCAATATCTGTAACTCCAAGATAATTTATACCAACTCCAAAGACACCCTTTCTTAGAGGCATGACCCCGGACAGGCTGCCATAATTAATTGACTGGAAATATTTTAAGTATGTTCCTGAGATTTCTTTATCTTTCAGGTGCGCAATTCCTGCAGGGTTATAAAATATAGCACTACTATCGTCCGAAACAGCGGAATACGCACCTCCCATGCCAATGGGCCGGGCAGAAGGGTCTATTTTTAAGAACTGCGCGCCTGTTGTGCCCACGCCTCCTGAATGAGAAATTCCAACTACCCCGGAAACCACCATTATTGCAAGGATTAAATTTAACTTCTTCATATCATCCTCCTCTAAGTTATAAGTTACGGATTACAAATTATAAGTTAACTTATAACCTATAATTTATAACTTACTTAACTATTGCCATCTTTAATGCTTCATCCATTACAGTATCACCATTAACTTTAGGAATTAATAAATATACACCGCTGGCGCATTTCTCACCGCCATCATTTCTTCCATCCCACCCGGCAAAATAAATATATCCGCCATCGCGGGTTTCTTCATTTATTGTTCGGACAAGTTCTCCTGCAATATTGTAAATATAAAACTCAATGTCAGCATTGCTGTCGTATTTTGCAGGAACATAGTATTTAAGCACTGTTCCTTCTATGGTCTGGGAAGCAGATAAACTGCCATGGTTCTTAAGAGTAACAGTTTTTTCACTTGAATTAAACGGGTTAGGGAAATTGTATATTCTGAATTTATCGCCTGAATAGCTGTCAGGCCCTGTCTGTTCATAAGGTATTCCGTAAAAAACAGCAAATTTTCCGCTTTGAGTTATGGATTGAGCTGAAAAACTACCTCCTGCATCAGCCGAATTTAAATTAGATACTTCAATTGAAACAGTTCCATTTATAGGGTCAATTGTAGTTACTCCTTCTACAGGTTCCCATTTTTCTAACGATTCATTAAACCGCCTTATATTGACCTTTGAATAAACTTCGCCTATTTTTGCCCTGTCATAAGAAAGATTTAAGGTTATATTTTTATTTTCATTTATATCAGTATTCTCTAATTTAACCTCATATATTTCACTTATTATATCCTGAATCTCGCCGACTATACTCTCTTTAGAAAAAATTAATGAAGCAAAACCGCCAATAGCGCATATTTCAACATCAGCTACTTTTTTACCTGCTGCATCAAAGGCGGATACTATTCCAGCGCTTCCCGGAGCGCTGATTTCCCGGATAGCGCCAACAGGAATTGTAATATAAGATGAATCTTCGCCTGTGTCGTCAAGTTCAATATCTCCGCCTTTTGCAAAAAATTCATCTAATTTAATTTCAACTTTTGTTTTTTTCTTTAAGCTGAAATTAATTTCTGTTGGTTTATAACCATCAAGGTTGCCAACTCCAACATCTATATCAGATGCTTTAACCCAGAGAGTGTAATCCTTATCGTCAGATACAGGAATAGAGCATCTCCATATATTTTCTGCGGTAATAGTGGATATGGAGACATCGTGTGCTGTCGAAGCATCAAAAGATGCGCCTTCTGAATACTTTACATCCGGCGGTAAATATTCCAGCGGCTTAACTGATTCAATATTAAAGGTTACTGAACTTCCACTCACTTTATAATTAACATTAAAATCAGGCAGTATATCTGAAAGAACTAAATTATAGCCTGATATTTCTTCACAAGCAGTATGTTCAACTGCATACACTCTCTTTCCGGGAGCTATAACCCATACCCTGTATTTATGCCCGGTAATCAGGCCGTTAATTTCATAATAACCATTAGAATCACTTATTGCCTGATAAAGCCCGAGAACTTCATCAGTTGAGTCAATGTCATATGCAACTATTCTTGCTCCTTCATATACTTTAGGGCTTGGAAAATATTGCGAATACACCAGGCCGGATATTGTTTCTTTTCCTTCAGTTAAACTTATATCCTTAGTATATGTCTTATACTGAGTCATATTAACAGTTACAACTTTTAACGCATAACCTGCTCTTGACGCCTCAATTTGATAGTACCCTTTTTCAAGTCCTTTTACTTTATAATTTCCTGAGAAATTGCTGGTAATATTTTTTTCAATTCCTTTTTTCTTAATTATAATTGATGCGCCGGCAACTAAGTTTCCGCCTGAACTTACCGAACCTGTAATTGTTGCTCCTTCGCCGGCAGACTCGTCAAAGTTTATATTGAATGTTTTTGTTTTTCCCTGCTCAATATATATCCGGGTTGCATATCTGGGATAATTTGGACTGTATGCAGTTGCCGTATAATTTCCAGGGCGCAGAAACTTAAACTTGTAAGAAGGAGGATAATTAATCAGCGCATTTTTTAGCGCAGCTAAATCTCCTTTTTGCGCTGCTTCAATATAAGCTTCTTCTGCATCTATTGTAGCAGGAGGCATTAAAATAGAAATTGCAGCAAGTTCTCCTGTATCATTATTATGAAGCATTATATAAGGAATAAGGTTAAAGAATTCATCAAAGTTATTTTTAATTACAAGCATATTTTCCGGAGTAAATATTTTACTGCCAACAATTGTTCCTCTTAGAACAGTATCAGCGCTCCCTATTACAGCTTTAGGTAAACCAACCAACTGAGTTGTTCCTTCCATTAATGATTCATCTATAGTTATTCCTTTTTTACAACTAAAAAATATACCCATTGGATTACCAATCCCTGCTTCTGGAGAGTATTCTCTTATTGCACCTGTATAAAAATTATATTTACCTGAAGGGACTTTTGAAGGCAACCATCCATCAACAGGATGCCACCCCAAGCCAATTTCCGGCTCATCCATTATTACTTTCTTAAGATTATCCGGATTAAGCTTTTCTCCTGCTTTAACACCCATTATACCAATATAGGAATTTTCATCAGCATCAACAAAATATGTTGTTGCTCCGGAAGTTAAAACACTATCCATATTTGCATCAGGTAAAACATTTATTATATCTCTTAAATGAATTACAACATTTACTGGTTTTGTTGAAGCCTTTACAGCAACATTATCTAATATTCCATCTGTCCATTCTACTAAAATGTTCGTACTCGTAGATTTGGTTATCAGGCAGTATGTTCCTGGAAGCAATCCTTTAATAGAGAATGTCCCGTCCTTATAAACCTTACCAACACTTAATGAATTAATGCTTTTACCTTTTGCTAATATACCCATTATTAAATATTTATCTTGTTCATATACAGGTTTAAATATCTCTCCATTTGGCTTTTTTACAATTCCTTTAATTGCGCCTGCTGATGTAACTAAAATTTCAGGTAAAACATAAGTAGTAAGTTCAGGTATTGTTAAATCAGCTCTTAAATTTTTTAATCCCTCTGGTAATATCACTCCATATTTTGAACCATTAATTTCAACACGGTATTTTTTATTATTTTCAACATTTAATTCAAATGGAAAGCTTGTTACTGGACCCTTTATTGATTTAAAATCAGTGTAAGGATCATCTTTATAACAATACACAACTGTTACTGTACTTCCCGGTGAAGGCTGATACATTGCTCCGGCTTGCCACCAGAGTTCCCCATTATCCCAGTCAGTCCACCACATGCCAATTGTTTCTAATGCACCGCCCATCTGTCCTGGAGTTGAACCGTTCACTGAAAAAATATCTTCTGTTCTTACCTGCTTATGATTCAGTGACACATATGTATCAGGGCCATCCATCATAACAGGTAATTCAAAATCAGCAGTAAAAGGAAAACGCTTAAAATCTTCCCAGTACTCATGCGCAATTACTGTAATCGGCCACTCAGGTTCAATACCTGTTCCGGATATAAGTTTAATTATTCCTGTAATTTTTGCCGGTTGCACAGGTGTCTCATATGGTATATTTACTACAACATAAGTAGATATAACTGTTCCTGACGACGAAAAAACTGTACAGGAACTAAAAAAAACAGTAACTCTTAAATCATCTCCCTGAGAATCATGGTCTGATTCTCCAGTTGGCAATGTTTCGCCGGGAGTCGGCTCACTTTTACCTGTTTCCCCTGTATTATATGTATAAATTCCTTCCTTATAAAAATCAGAGAAAACATCTAAAATATAGTTACCTGGCGCAAGTCCTGTAATCTTAAATTTTCCATCCCTTGAGTAATAGTCACCCCAGCCTTTTCCTAAATTACTAACCGCAGGTGTGTTTGTATCACCATCAACATCCCAGAAAGATTCATCTCCCCATACATTGACCTTACTATTTGGAACTAAACTGCCCCCCATCCTGATTTCACCGGAAATTTTTCCTACAACTTCTTCAAGTGCTGAAAAGGAAAAAATATGCGTATAAGTAGCTGAAGCAATATAGTATTCTTCTTTTCTTCCTTCATAACCCTGAGCATTTATCAGGAATGTATAAGTATCAGGAGGCACAAAATAATCAACATAAATTCCATAATATCCATTTTTGTCAGTCTTTGTGAAAAATCTATTTTCAAAATTGTTCCACACCTCCACGCCTGCATCTACAATGGCGTCTCCACCTGCATCTGTTACAATGCCTTTAAAAAGCAAATCTCCTGTTGTCTCTGTCCACTGTAACTCTGGCGGCATTGCTTCAGGACCTGTAAAATCAGCTAAAGGTTCTTCTGTTAACTCAAATCCTTTATCAACTGCTAAATTTAATTTTGGAGAAAAAACATAAATCATATATCCTTCTCCTAAATTATCAGGAACATTATCAATGTAAATATAAGAAGTTGTAGAAGCTGCATAAACCACACCAAAAGCAATTTCATCTTTCATCTCCGTATGTGAAATACCTCCGGTAACAATTGTTGGTGCAGAACCGGCAGGTAAAACAATTTCTGCTTTTATCCGTGTCACATTTTCAAGACCGGGTTTTAAATTTATCTTTCTCTCAATAGTTCCAGTTGTATCACCTTTAACAGGCGCAAATGCTTCCCCTGTAACTCCTGCAAATTGATTCTTAATAGTAGGAAAACAACCTTGACTTGAAACAATAAGAAAGTAGTCATTTTTCACATTATTAAGTGTAAAACTTATTGTTCCGCCAGATGCAGTATATTCTGTCTGTGTTACATTTTCATCAATCTGACCAGTAGATGTAGAAAAATATACTGCTACTACCTGCACTCCTTCTGTTAGAGTTCCATCAACACGAACTTCAACATTTAAAGTAAATGTCATTGCACTACCCACTGCAAATAATATAACAGCAATAGTACTTAAATATTTTTTATTCATAATTATCCTCCACTATTAGAACACAAGTCACAAGACTTTATTCTGAATTTTGCCCTGTCATTTTTCAATTTTTAATTCCTAATCTCCTAATCTCCCAGTCTCCTAATCTCACAATCTCCCATTTTACATTTTTTAATACTGATAGATTATACCAAGAAAATAATTTGAAACTGTATAATTATATTTATAATTTGCTTCATATTTCATATTTGAAGAAACAGTTCGCCTGTTAAATTCTGCTGTAACAAAAAAGTTCTCCATAACCGGGTATTTATAGGATATACCAAACCCATTATCAGTTTGGCCCACCTTCTCAGTTAAGTAATTTGCGTTTGTATCCTGGGATAAGCGGCTAATATAATGCTTAAGCTCAATTTCCCACCATAGTTTTAACCGGCTTAAGGAACTACCTGATCCAAGATAAAGTGATACACCGGGCGAAAATTCTGTTGAATAATACGAATAAAAATTTTTAATGAATTTAGCAACATTCGCATCAAAAGAATTCTGGTTGGAATTAAAGAACCGTGTCTCGTTTCCAAGTTCAATTGCTGTTCTTTTAAATTTATACTCTAACCCCGCGATGAGTGTATTAATAATATCTATTCTTTTATCAGATGAAAATGAACCGTCACTCCGGACAAGAGTCTGGTCTTTATAATTTCGTAAATCAAACCGGCTGGAATAATAAACATTTATATAAGCAGTGTAATCTTTCCGTGCTTTTAAGGTCAATGCAATATTGGAATAATTTAAAACATCCTCTCCCGCGTTATTGGATATTTCTGTATATGTCTTGGTATCTATTGAAGTTTCATACTCTTCTTCATAGATTAAAGAAGAGTAATTTGTGAAATTAACATTGTAATAATCGCAAGATAGCGAACAGTCGTGCTCGTAAATTATCTTTGCGGCTTCTGCTCCAAATAATAATCTGTTGTAGTCAAACAGGCCTTCCCCCCATTTTTCATCATTAGTTTCATTTATGTAAGATTGCTTGTAGCCAATCCTGCCTTTTAACTTGAAATCTTTAAGTGTATGAATATATTTTATAGTTCCGCCGGATTCAACTGACTGTCGCCTGAGGGTTCCTCCGCCAGCAAGCTCATGCACATCACTTGTGGAATTGTAATCAATATTAAAAACAGGCACCAGCGCTTTTTTAGGAGAAAAATTTATAACAGGTGAAAAATATACACTTAAATTTCCTCCAAAAGAAGAAGGATCATTATCTAAATAATACTGCCCTCCTGAGAGCAGTATATTTGCTACAGAAGTAACCTTCATTCCTGCATTAACAATTGACACACACAATCCTGTTAAAACAACTAAAATAAATAACAATTTTTTCATATTAATTTATCCTTTCTCATTAAATCTCCCCTTAATCCCCCCTTTACTAAAGGGTTAATCCCCCTTCATCCCCCTTTGAAAAAAGGGGGAAAGAGGGGGATTTGACATTATCTTATTCTTCATCAAATGATATTGAGAGCATTCCTGAATCCAGCAAAAGTTTTGTTGAAAACACTATATCAATATCCCTGTCTCCGAACTCAGAACTCCTGTATTTTCTTTCAAAATTAAGTTTAGAAAGATAATCCTTAAATGTGCTTCCTATAGAAGAAGAAAAATTATCTTTTAATTCTAACGAGGTCTGGATACTGCCTTCATCATCAATAAGATAATCATCAACCTGAAGAACAGTTCCGTCAGCATAAGTATTTTTTATGCGAAGATGAAAAATATCACTTCCACCCGGACGGCTGTAAACCTCTGATATTAAATCACCTGCATCAGGATAAATTTTATTTTCATCTATATACGCCTCTGCAATATCAGAAAGGGTTTCAACTTTATCAGGGACATCCACACTCCAGAGCTTTTTTCTTGCTCTCCCGTAACCTTTTATAGAAAACTCATATTTATCAAAATAATGATGCCAGTTGAGGGCGGTATCCTGAATCATATCTCCGCCTGAAGCTTCTTCATTTACCTGATCTTTTGTATTTGAAATAACTGAAATTAAATCAGTAAGTATCCACAGGGGCTTTTCCGCTAATTCTGAATAGAACATATCCTTAGTGGCAAGTGTAAGGTCATCAGGTAGGGTTTCATCAAAAGTAAATAAAATTTTGCCGAAATCAAACCTGTCTTCCCTGCTGTTTAATACAACATATTTAAACTGGTTATCTTCAGGTCTTACGATATATTCTTCCAGGCGGACCCTGTTACCGCCGGCGTCTATCATGGCTTTACCATTTTCATATTCAGCATTTCTGAGTTCCTCTGACGCTCTTGCTAAAACTGCATCTCTTGAGATTTCTTCAAACATTTCCATGCGGGCTTCTCTTTTAGTTTTCTTTTCTTTTCTTTTATTTTCAATATTGAATGGCTTGGATGGCTTTTTATTCTTTTTTATTATAGAAGTCTCGCCATATAAGAGTAATACTTTTTTCCCTGTTATTATTTCTTTTGCTTCAACGATACCTTCAAAAACTTCAACTTTTGTAATTTCATCTGATACTGAAACAGAAAAATCAGTTCCTCTAACTGCGCATACTGCCTGAGGAGTTTGTATTATGTAAGACTGTTTGCCGATAAGTTTCTTTACCTTTGAACGCAGTTTGCCTTTAAAAAAATTCAGGTCTGTTTTATTTTCATTTGCAAGTGTAATTACCATTTCACTGTTCTCAGCTAAAACAGTACTGTGGCCTGAATGTAAAAAGAGAATTTTTGCATGAGACTTACTCAATGTCTTTAGCTTATCTCCAGCTTTTAATTCCATATCTGCAAATGCCGCTTGCCACTCATTTAACCTGAAATAAGAAACATCTCCGGTAACTTCAGTTAGTCTTGCTACACCTGCAAAGAGATTACCAATTATAAGTAATACTATAATGCATATAGCAAAAAACTTCTTATTCATAATTGCCTCCATATTTAAAAAATTATTCTCTACTCCCACATGCCTCATTCCTTTTCTTTTAAACCTTTCCAATATAATTTTAATTGCAATGAAAATTAATATCTGTGACTTTAATCACAAGAGACCTGTTACTTCATAGACCTGCACAGGTTTTTCTTTTCCCTTAACTTTAAGAGCCTCAAGTTTTTTGATCTCTACAATATCTTTTACTTCTTCATAGGTGCTCTCACTTATAATTAGCTGTCCGCCTTTGGCATTTTCTTCTAACCTTGCAGCAAGATTTACATTATCACCAATTACAGTGTAATCAGCAAACTGGTCTGACCCCATATTCCCTACCACTACATCTCCTGTATTTATCCCCATTCCAACCCTGATTTTCTCTTTTCCTTCTTTCTCCCATTTTTCCTGTAGCTCGTGAATTTTTTCCTTCATTGCCCACGCGGCTGTAGTTGCAAGCTCCGCATGATTTTTTTGTTCAACAGGAGCTCCCCAGACTGCCATAACAGCATCACCGATAAATTTATCTAATGTGCCATGGTATTTAAAAATTATATCTATCATTTCTGTCAGGTATTCATTTAAAATACTTACTACTTCTTCAGGAGATAGCTTTTCTGACATGGAAGTAAATCCCCTTATATCTGAAAAAAATACAGTTAATCTTTTTCTTTCTCCACCAAGAGAAATCTGCTCGGGGTGAGAGAGCAGAACATCTACTACCTGCGAAGAAACATATCTTTGAAACATACCTCTTATAACCTTTTTTTCTTTTTCTTCTCTTGTAAAACTGTATATGGTAATTGCGGCATATGAAAAAATAACTGCTTCAAAAGGATAAAAAGTACTTACAACACAGTTCTTTTTAAACAAAAGAAAACTTATAAAAAAATAAACCAGCACTAAAAGAATATTTAAAAGGGCTGATGGAATTGCTTTAAACTTTATAGTTATAACTGACGCAATTAAACTGACTATTATTATTATTAAGTAATTAATCCATACTGAAACGGGCTTTAAAAAATCCTCTTCAATAATGTTTGATGTGACTGTAGCAAGAACACCAACCATCGGAAAAAGAGGTGTAAATGGTGTTGGCCGGAGGTCAGATGTTCCTGTTGCAGTAAGACCCACAAATATAATTTTATTTTTTAAATTTTTTAAATCTATCTGTGGTGTCCCGCCGGATAGTATGGTATCATGAGAGCCAATTACACTGACAAAAGACGCCATGTTAATATTTTCAGGTTTAAATTCACCGGAATGGTTTATTAACATCTGGCACTTTTTATCTACCGGAATTTTTATTATTCTTTCTTTAATTTTTAATACAATATACTTTCCAGGCTTTATTATTATATCTTCCTTTTTAACACCTAAATAATCCAATGCCGCATAAAATGCCACATTCGGAACAAGATAGTCCCGGTATTGCATAATTAAAGGAATTCTGCGGGTTATACCATCTCTGTCCGGTATAGCATTTACATAACCCGATCCGCTGACTGTTAAACTAAAACGGGGTATCGGCATTACTAAATGTTTAACATTTATAAAACAAGCATTTTTAAAATCAGCGGCCTTACCTAAACTTATATTCTTTATTAACTGTTCATTTACAGGATGAAGTTCGTCCTTATAACCTCTGATTTTAGCAGTTGATTCAGGAATACAATAGAAAGGGAAATAAACATTACCCATAAGTGAAGATTGCCCTGCAAGAAGTTCATCGTCACCTGAGTTTTCTTCATCAGGCTCGGTAAAAAGTATATCAAGAATAATAGAGTGTGGTGAATAGGGTATCATCATGTTTATAAAGGAAGCCATATATGCTCTACGCCAGGGCCATCGTCCAAGAGCTTCAGGGGAAACACTTTCATCCCCCATTGCTACAAGAAATATTTTATCAGTAGCAGGATTTTCGCCCCTTAAAATAAAACGCCAGTTAAGAAGTTTTAATTCTAAGGAACTGCCAATATTAAAAATTGAAAGGAGAATTACAAAGAAGGAAATTCCAGCTATAAAAAAGATTAAATTTTTCCTATGGGTTGACATACTAATAAAATCATATAAAATTCTTTTTATAAATACAAATCCCCCTGCCCCCCTTTATTTAAAGGGGGGAGTAAGGGGGGATTTTCAGACGAATATGCACCCTGATATAGACAAAGAAAAACAAAATATTGCGCGCAGATATTTCTTTACCAAGTTTTATACTGAAAAAGTATCCACATTAGTTTCACTTTTAGCGTTAATCCTGATAATTATTTTCGGCGCATCTACTCAACTCTCATTTACCATTAAAAATATCACCTCAAATACATTGCTGTATAGAACTATCTATTTTATAATTTTTTATACTTTTTTCTTTATACTCTCGTTTCCATTTTCTTACATGAATACTTACAGAACCGAGCATATATATAAATTTTCAAACCAGAACTTTAAAGAATGGTTCATTGACCAGTTAAAAAATTACGCAGTATCTATTGTGCTTGGCTTGATAATTGTAAACATTTTTTATTTTATTGTTAATCATTCTCCGAACTTCTGGTGGTTCTGGACAGGTTTAGCCCTGCTTATATTTTCAGTAATACTACAGTATCTTGCTCCAATCCTCCTCATACCTATCTTCTATAAATCGGAACCGGTTGAAGACAGCATATTATGTGAAAAACTTCTTAATCTTGCTGAAAAATCAAAAATAAAAGTAATAGAAGTTTATAAAATCAAATTAAGCCAGAAAACAAAAAAGGCAAATGCTGCCCTCTCAGGCATAGGTTCTACAAGGAGGATGCTTCTTGGAGATACATTATTAGATAATTATGACCACGGAGAAATTGAAACAGTAATGGCGCATGAACTTGCCCATCATATCCACAAACATATACCAAAGTTAATTGTTTTCAGCGGAGTTATGACAATTTCAGGGGCATATATTTTACATATTATCCTGCCTTCAATCTTAAATTATCTAAACTTAGGCAAACTCCATGATATTGCTTCATTTCCGGGACTTATATTAATTACAGGAATATTTTCTTTTATTGCAGGTCCGGTTAACTCATATCTTTCAAGACTTTTAGAAACTCAGGCTGATGACACAGCAATAAAACTATCCAAGAAACCGGATAAGTTCATATCTACCATGGTAAAATTTGCCAACAATTATCTCTCTTTTGCATATCCTCCGAAATGGATAGAATTGCTTGAATATGACCATCCTCCAATAGGCAAACGGGTTCAAAGAGCCCAGCAATTAAATTAGGGTTCTTTCTTAAATCAGAAAGAACCTAAATTAGCTTTTTTATTGTCAATTTAATATACTATATAGATAAATAGCTAAGAAAATATATAATAGTTGAAATAAAATATGAATAGAAAAACAAAAATGTACTGGATGTTAAATAAGACAAAAATTATTGTTATTACAATTGTCGTATTAGTTATTATTTTAGCTATTATTGGAATTTCTTCCCTTGAATCTTTTTACAGGAAAATAACCCTTGCCCAGTTGCCGACACAGCTTTTTATGGGAGGAATGCATGCAATGATTTTTGTGTCTATGTACCTTCTATTCTTAAGGGGAGGAATCACTAAGATTGCTCAATCTAAAATTAAAGGAGAAAAAGTTAATGTGCGCTGGAACGATGTAATTGGCATTGACGAGGTAAAGGAAGAAGCAAAAGAAGTAGTGGAATTGATAAAAGACCGCACAAGGTTAACTAAAATTGGCGGAAAAATATTAAGAGGTTTACTAATGATCGGGCCTCCGGGATGCGGAAAAACAATGATGGCTAAAGCTATTGCCACTGAAGCTGATGTACCGTTTATAGCAATGGCTGCAAGTGAGTTTGTAGAAATATTTGTCGGGGTAGGTTCAAGCAAGGTAAGAAAACTTTTTAAAAAAGCGCGTATTTTAGCATACGGGTATGGCGCATGTATTATTTTTATTGATGAGTTGGATGCTGTTGGAAGGACAAGAAGTTTTTCATTCGGCGGCGGTCAGGAAACAAATAATACCTTAAACCAGCTTTTAGTAGAAATGGACGGCTTAAAAGAAGATGATTTGAGTATAATAGTTATCGGCGCTACAAATGCTGCGGAATCTGTGCTTGACAGGGCGCTTCTCAGGCCCGGAAGATTTGACCGGAAATTATATATAGGAAAACCCGGGTTAGAGGGCCGCGAAAAAATTTTTGAGTATTATATGAGTAAAATTAATTACTCTAAAGAAATTAATATAGCCCGTTTAGCAAGAAAAACCGTATATAAAACTCCTGCTGATATAGAGAACATTGTAAAAGAAGCAGCTTTAATAGCTACAAGAGAAGGTAAAGATATTGTAGAATTTAAGGATATTTCTTCAGCTATGGAGCGTATTGATATGGGGCTCAAACATAAAAGGAAAATGACTGATGAAGAAAGAAAAAAAGTAGCTTATCATGAGGCAGGACATCTTATGGTGTTGTGTTTTCTGCATCCCACTGACGATGTATTTAAAGCATCAATTATTTCACGAAAGGAAAGTCTTGGCGCAGTATACCATCAGCCAAGAGAAGAAATCTTTACAAGTAACAGAAACCGCATCTTAGCTAATATTCAGGCAAGTCTTGGCGGTTATGCAGCAGAAAAACTTGTCTTTGGTGTTACTTCGGATGGAGTTATGACTGATTTTCAAGGCGCCATGCGGCTTGCCCACACCATGGTATGGCAATTAGGCATGAGCGAGAAGGAGTATTTAGGAGATTACACAGTTATACCTGAAAGTCAGATATCAGAAGCCCTTAAAGAAACTTTAAATAAAGAAACAGAAAAAATATTTAAAATATGTTACCAGAAAGTAGAAGACCTCTTGAAAAAAGAGCGCGCCTTATTAGATATATTTGTGCAAAAGTTGCTGGAAAAAGAAGAATTAGAATATGATGAGATTGAACAAATCTTTACATCCTATAAAAAGAAAGATACATCGCCAAAAAGTAAAAGAAAATTTATTGCCAAAACCCAAAAATGAAATACCTGCCATGGTATCTGTGTTGTCTGTTTTTTTTATCAGCCTGCGCTAATCCTACATATCAAGAAAAAAAAATAGCAGAATCTATAAAAAATATAGTAAAAAAAGAATACAAAATTAAAAACATTAAAGTAAAAAGGAGGGGAAATACACTCTGGATTTATGTCCCTGTAGAAAAGCTTGTAGATGAAAACTTTGAGTTAGACAAGGATTCATTAGAGAAAATTGGAGATGTATCCCGCGCAGGTTCCAGGGTTATCTTCAGTTCTGATTCAAAAGTTAAGTTTATAGCATTATTTGCATATGACCGCTTTGGTATAGAATTAAAAATGATTCGTCATATTGAGGACATAAAAAAAGTACAGGCATGGTATATATCATATAGTGATTTTTATAAACGTATGGATATTAATCTCGGGTTTAATCCTGAAATTTTGGGCAAAAAAGTTGTTAAGAATATTTATACAGATGTTAAAAAAAAACAGGGTAATTTAAATAAATATTTATTTACTAAAACAGATGAAAATATATTCAGTAATCTCCCTGGAAAATTTGGGAGTATAAAGAAACTATATTCTTTAAGAATTAGTGAAACCCAGGCACTGATTTACTTAGAAACTATTGCGCCAAATTCCAGGTCACTTTTTCTTGCTGATGTCTCATTTTTTGATATTTTAAAACAACTGCTTATTTTATATTTAAGTAAAGAAGAAGAAATATTCAAGAATAAAGAAAAGAAAAAAATAAATTTACCGGTAATTTCCGGTTACTGGAATTTAATAAAAGAAAGCTGGCCTGAAGAATATAAAGATTATAAAAAAGTAGATGGCTGGGAAAATGAAATTTATGCAAAGGAAATTGAATTTAAAAAATTTATAGCTGAGCAAATTAAACGAAAGATAAAAAAAAAGTTTGAAGAAAAATATAACGAATGGAAAATAAAGTTTAAAGAATTAAATGTAATTTTTTTGAGAGATGAAATTTTAGTGACCAGAGAAATTCGTAAATTAAATAAACCGGTTTTTGATGTTGATATTGACCATGAAATAAACTTAATTATTGCAAATACAATAAAGAACTACCAGATAAATGATGTTAAAGTTCTTGTCATCGGTAGTCCGAACTGGAAAGAAAGGATTACAATTGAAAAAGAAAGACTACTTAAACTAAAGCAAAAAAAATGGAAAAGGCTCGTGAAAGAAAAAAAGGCAGGCAGTATAACACTGAAAGATATTTTACTTGATATATTCGTTCCTGCCTATAACAAACAACAGATAGATAATGGCCAGTCTGAAGAAGATAAAAAAAAGTAAGAAAATTATTCCGATACATGCCTGTCCATTGCCCTCAAAAAATTCATATAAACCAGTTGCTGTTCCAACAATATCCTATCCGAGCCAAGCGACCACCATTCTTTAGGTGTAAAGTAAGCAGAAACTTCTGCTTCATCTCCGTACCTGCCTGCCCACTGTATAAGATGCAGGTTATCAGACTGAGTTAACCTCATTGCAAGGTCAATCAATGTTTTCTTGCCTGTTAATTTTGCTTTATTTACTACATGGTGCATCAGGCGGAAAATAGCCTGCTGCGCCCCATTCCCAAAGAAGAACTCCATCCCGCCTGAACCCGCCCATGTAGAACCGAATTCTTTGACTTCTAACGGAAAACTGTTTTTAGAAAATTTCTTTATTATTTCACTTGGATTATACATTTTTATCTTTCTATGTTTAAGCTCCTGAGGGAGATGTTTTATAAATTCAAATATACCCGTATCTTTTTTGTGATGTTCTCCAAAAGTCTCAAAATCCCATCCTAAAAATACAAAATCACCTGCAGCTTCATTTACCCAGTATGCATAGTCATCCGCTTTAAGAGGGTATCCTTTCCATGTGCGGTCTGAAAACCTGTATCCGACATCATCACTTAAACTTAAATGCCGGGCTAAAAGTTTCATTCTCTGACCGGTATGATAATAAAGATGCGTCGGTTCCCTCCATTGTAAAACCCAGTCTCTTCCGTCCATAACTGCTCCTTCAAACCCTAATTTCTGAAGCGCAAAATACACATCATTTGACATAAACATTTCAGTAGTATCAGTAACAGTTATTTTTTTATTGAATAATTTTTCAAGATAATCTTTAGCCCATTTCATTCTTACCATAAAAAGTTCTATGTCAAAATAAAATATGAAACTGTGATATGGCTCCACGCAGACTAATTCCACATTAGGATGCGCAATAAATTTTTTCAGCAAATCCAACAGCGGCTTATTCCACTGTTTAACCTGTTCAATAAATGAAACAGACATTCCAACAGATATTTTAAACCCTTCATCTAAAAGTTTATTAAACTGTTTAATAGCAGGGGTATAACATTCCTTTTCAATTTTATTCAGATAAAACTTATTTAATTCATCATCAAATAAATATTTTTTCATATCCGTTATTTTTGTCTTGGCCGGTATTACCTCTGCCGGAAGTTTTATCCTCTGCGGCTGGTGTATTACAGTATAAATTGATAAATTCTTTGCCATTTCATTCCTCCATTCGGTCGTTCACTCCTCTTTTAAGGAATGTGGTATGAGGCATGAGGGAGTAGGGAATATCATCTTCCATCTTTCCTTACCTCCTATGTTCCTTAATATGCACCAATCTTGCCAGTAAGTTACTCTGGATAACATTCTTCCATGAATAAAGTTTTGCTGTAGATTTAGCCTTTTTCCTGATTTCCATATTCCTTTTTGGGCGGCGTTGAAGAAATTCAATATATGACACTATTTCTTTTGGGTCCTCAGTTTCTAAAACTATTGAGTTTTTAAATGGAATAGCATAATCTTCGCCTGTAGAACCAAGGAAAGTAATACCTCCGCATGCCATAACCTCAAGTCCAACAAGTCCAAACGGTTCATGTCCGCTATTTGCCAGCACTACATCTGATTCTGCATATATTGGTTTAAGCAGACTTTCCGACATAAAAGGTATTATATTATAAATATCTGCTTCCGGTACGCAGGTTAATGCTTCTCCAAGGCACGGCATGGTAAGCTTCTTTAAATGTATATCAACAACTTTTAGCCCTAAATATCTTATCTCATAAAACACTTCTCCTGCAAAAGGCTCAGTTCCGCCTTTCATTATTAAAGCAGGTTTATACCCCTTACTTTTAAGTATGGGAAGAGCGCGGATTGCCATATGCCATCTCTTATCAGGAGAAAATCTTCCTAATTTCAACAATACAATATCTGCTTTTGTACTATCGTGAAGAAGATTCTGGTACTTTTTATTTGCCGGAGGCCTGTTAAAGAAATTATCAGGAATGCCATTTGGAATTACAGTAGGGTTTATTCCATAGTTCCACATCTGGTGTTTCATATATTTACTTACAGTAGTTATATTAGAAACAAAATTAAGCGCTCCCCAGTTAATTCTATGAAATGAGTAAATGTTATTTGCATTCCATAACATTATGACCTTGTCCCTTAAACCATTATAATGTAAGTGGTTGCTTAAATTAACGACAGCTTGTGCGGTATGCCACTCTTCTGCCATAACTACTACTAATTTATTATTAGCAACTGCCGGCCCTACAATATTATCAGTAACATAAGATGGAATGCTCTCATTAAATTCCCGCAGTTTATCTTCTTCCCCGTCATAAACGCCGCAGGGGTGATACTTACTTATCCACTGGCACCAGCGGTGAATAATTAATTTACCATTTATTTTTTTTTCTAACCCGGGTTTATCAGGATCACCTACAAAAAACAGATGAGTAGTATAGCCCATTTTGGCAAGGTTATTACTGAGCCCCCTCACCCTTGTTCCTAATCCACCGCTTAAAGCATAATCATCGGGGCCTTCAAAAGAAAGTATTACAAATTCTGTACTTTGTGGTGTTATTTTAAATTCAATCATTTTATTCCCCCCCAAAATTTATATATTGAAACTATAATTATTTTGTAGGTATTGTCAATAGTATCGTCTATAACAAAATGATAATGTCTGATTTGAGCAAAATAGAAAGGTAAGTATAATTCTTAAAATTTAAATAATGGCTTTTTTATATATTTTTTTATTTTCTTTTGACCAGACCAGACTATATTGTTATTTTCAAGGTTTATTAAATTAATATCCGCCTGATAATATACGACTTTTTTTCCGCCTTCTTCATCAACAATAGAGTTTAAAACACCTTTCAGCATAAAATCAGCTCCTGTTTCTCTGCCAAATTCTTTTTTAGATTTTATAGAAGCCCATTTCCGCATATCTTTTCTCTCATCTCTCACTTCAGCGCGCTCCCCCCGAGAAGCAACAATATCAATGTTACCCGAATTAAGTACGGCTCTCTCAAGATCCTTGATAAAAGTCTGGACTTTTATGTGCTCTAATGTCTTATTGTGAACAGTCCCGACTATGATTACAGGTTTTCTTGCAGTTTTTTTATACCACCGGGTGGAAATACACTGCTCAATAAGCGCCTCGGCCACTAATCTTGAATCAGTATCATTCCATCTGCCTGACAGGTCTATTTGAGAATCTATACTCATTCTTGTAACTTTACCGGTTGCACAACCGGATAGAAATAAAATAAATAAAACAATTATGAGATTCATAGTCTCCTAGTCTCCTAATCTCTTCTTTATTTTTCTTTCAATAATCTGCTTTTTTCTCTTTTCAATTAATTTTCTCCTTGCAGGAGATTTTTTAGTCCGCTGGGTAATGTACTGTCTTTTTATTTTTGTTATTACCTTTTTCTTATCTGCAAGATCCTTTTCCAGTATTTCATTTTCCTGTATAAGTTTATCTAATTTCTCTTTTACTGTTTTCTTTTTATCCGGGTCCCTTGTAATGCGGTACATCTTACCTAAACGAAGTATCTGTATTTTATTTCTCTTTACTGCTCTTAAATTTAAAAATAATTCTCTTTTAAACTTTAAGTGTTTCCATCTGAGCTCTCTCTTTGCAGTTATTTTTCCTATAACCTTTGCTTTCAAATCCTTGCCGGCTTTTGCCCACTGGTCTTTAGTAACTCTGATTTCCTCAGTATCATCCTCTCTCTTAAAAGCTACCTCGCCATCAAAAACCTCTACCTCCGCTGTATCCTCTTCTTCATGTATCACAGCAAATTCTGTCCCCCTGACTGCTGCAACTGCAACAGGTGTTCTTATTTCCATTTCTTCATCAGGAATTTTCTTTACCTTTGCCCTGAGCGATCCATAAATGACATCAAGCGAAGTCTTACTGCCCTTAGAATTAATTCCAACCATGGTTTCTTCATTTATCTCCATCTTTTTATTTTCATCAAGGCTCACTTCAGCGTAGGAATTATTTTCAAGTTTTATAACAGCGCCTTCAGAAACTGCGGTATCTTCTGAAACCTGAATCCATTCAGTTGAGTCTTTCTCTCTAATCTGCACATTTCCTTCTATGTAGATAAAATCCCCTTTAGGAATCTGCCCGTCCTCGGCTTTGGCAGAGCTTCCTAAACAAAAAATAAGTAAAACTATAATTACTTTTATCATAATTACCTCCCTCTTACATTTCCTATGCTCTCGGATGATATTTCATATGCATCTCTTTAATATTCCTGCGATTTATATGTGTGTAAATCTGGGTAGTATCTATATTTGAATGACCTAATAATTCCTGTATTGTCCTTAAATCTGCTCCATTTTCAAGCAGGTGTGTTGCAAATGTATGACGCAGCGTATGAGGAGCAACTTTCCTTGGAATTCCCGCCTTCAATGAATACTTTTTTACAATTTTCCAGATACTTTCTCTTGTTATAAATTTTCCATTTGATTTTGAAAATAGAAAACCGGATGGGAGAATTCTTTTTTCTTCAATATATTTCCTGAGGAGCTTTAATATATTTTTCCCTACAGGAACAAACCTCTCTTTCATGCCCTTCCCGAGTATCCTGATCCACCCATCATCAAAATCCACATCCTCTACTTTTAAATTCACCATTTCAGAGACTCTCATTCCTGTAGCGTAAAAAAGTTCAAGCAATAATCTGTCTCTTGAACTCTGGGCTGAATCAATCAATTCGCCAACCTCTTTTATACTGAGTACAACAGGTAGTTTTAAGGCAAGTTTAGGTGAATCAATATCTTGCGCAGGACTTTCGGGGATAACATCATCTAAAACCATGAATTTATAAAAACTCTTAATAGCTGCAAGTTTCCTTGCAACTGAAGCAATAGAGAGCGTATTCCTTCTCATTAATAGGTAATCCATAATATGGTTTCCAAGTGTTTTGCGGACAGGAATAGACTGTTGTTCTAAATACTGCAGAAATTCGCCAATATCCTTTTCATAAGCTGACAATGTATTTTTAGAATGACCTTTTTCAACATGGAGGTAATTTAAAAACTTTTTTAATAAGTTATCAGGCATTTAAGTAAATATTATTTTTCTTTTCTTGAGCCACAGTGGTAGGCCCCCCATGACCCGGGAATATCTTCACATTATTATCAAGAGTATATATTTTATTTCTGATACTATTTTTAAGTTCCTCGTAATTTCCTCCTGAAAGATCAGTTCTCCCGATAGAATTTAAAAATATAGTGTCACCCGAAAATAGCCACCCATTTGTATAAAGAGAAATCCCGCCCGGAGTATGTCCGGGAGTCTGAAGTACCTTAATTCTTATACTACCCGAAGATATGTATTCACCTTCTCCAACGAGTCTGTCAGGCTGGGCAGGGTTTCCTGCAAAACCAGACCACTGTTCATTTGATAAAATATCCACATCATTTTTTCCTAATATAACCTCTGCGCCGGTTTGTTTTTTCACCTCATAGCCTGCGCCTGTATGGTCAGGGTGCGCATGAGTATAAATAATGTGAGTAACAGGTACTGATAACTCACTTAGCTCTGTTAAAATTCTTTCCCCTTCCCCGCCAGGGTCTATGACAACAGCATTGTTATCGTACAGAATATAACAGTTTGCAGCAAGTGGGCCTACAATTAAAGTTTTAAGCTTCATCCATTGAAAATACTATCTCTCTTATCTTACCTTCTATTTCTGATGTTAAATCAGGATTACCCTGCAAGTATTTAATAGTATTAATCTTTCCCTGGGCTAATTGTTCCTTATTGTAAGAGTACCATGTTCCGCTCTTTTCAAGAACCTTTTCTTCAATACCAACATCAACCAGACTTCCTTCCATTGATATTCCTTCGCCGTATATAATATCAAATTCAGCAGTTTTAAACGGTGGTGCAACTTTGTTTTTTGCAACTTTTACTCTTATTCTGTTGCCTATGATATCTGTCCCTGATTTTATTAAACCGATTTTTCTTATATCCAGCCTGACAGATGAATAGAACTTTAATGCTCTTCCGCCAGGTGTTGTTTCAGGATTGCCGAACATCACGCCAATTTTTTCTCTTATTTGATTAACAAATATCGTAGTTGTTGTTGATTTTGCAATGGTTGCAGTCAGTTTTCGGAGAGCCTGTGACATAAGCCGCGCCTGAAGTCCCATATGAGAGTCTCCCATATCACCCTCAAGTTCCGCTTTTGGAACAAGCGCGGCAACACTGTCTATAACAACAATATCTACAGCGCCGCTTCTAACCAGTGTTTCAGTAACTTCAAGAGCCTGTTCACCATAATCAGGCTGTGAAATTAAAAGATTATCAACATCCACGCCAATCCTTTTTGAGTACTCAGGATCAAGAGCATGTTCTGCATCTATATATGCAGCATTGCCTCCTTTAGCCTGAACATTTGCCACAAGCTCTAATGAAAGAGTTGTCTTACCTGAAGCTTCAGGGCCGAATATCTCAACAACTTTTCCCCTTGGTACTCCCCCAACTCCAAGAGCTATATCAAGAGTCAGCGCTCCTGTAGAAATAGCTTCAACTTTCTGACGGTATTTATCATCACCAAGCTTCATTATTGTGCCCCTGCCATATCTTTTTTCTATCTGGTCTACAGCTCTTCCAAGAGCAACATTCTTTTTATCTTCTGTCATTTTCCCTCCTTCTTTTTAAGGAATGTGGGAGTAAGGATGAGAGATAAGGGAAGAAAATTTTCTTTCTTCAGCGAAGCGTTCTTCCATCTTCTATCTTCCCTCTTTCCTCTTTCCTCATTCCTCACTTTATAGTAAGTGTATTATACGCAGTATGAGGTTTGTTAAAACTCCTGCGTACAGGTCATCTAACATTATTCCGAGACCGCCGGCAACTATCTGCAGTTTATTCATAGGATAAATTTTCATAATATCAAGAATCCTAAATATTATAAACCCTATAATTATAAGACCGATAGATTTTGGTAAAAAAGCCATTGCTACAAAAAATCCCACCATTTCATCTACCACAATTTGAGGAGGGTCTATTGTCTCCATCATCTCTTCAGTTCTTCCAGCAGTTATCACTCCAATAAAAGTCAGAATTATCAGCATTGTCCAGTAAAATGTAGGTGATACAGGAAGCAGTACATAATATATTACTGCAGCAACTATTGTAGCAATTGTACCCGGCGCAGGAAACTTTTCACCTATAAAAAAACCTGTTGCTATAAATCTAATTATCCAGTTCATATATCCTCCTTAAACAATTCCTTGTTTTCTATTAAATAAACAAAGCCTGAATACACAGTTATTACTGCCGTTAAAACCACGATATATTGTGCCATATATCTAAATTTTCCCGTTATAAACATTAAGAGTATTAAAAATATTGCAGCAAACTGAAATGTTGTCTTGAATTTCCCTGTGTAAGTCGCAGCAATAATTTTACCTTTAGATAATGCAAACATTCGCAACCCATTTATAGTAAATTCTCTTGCTATAATCAATATTACTGGCCATGCTTTAACAGACAATTCATCTAATTGAACAAAAATTATAAAAGCAGAAGATATAAATAGTTTATCGGCAAGCGGGTCAAGAAACTTGCCAAGATTGGAAACTTCGCTTCTATGCCTTGCAATTTTCCCGTCTATATAATCAGTTAATGAAGCTATAATAAAAATTATTAATGCTGCTATCTTATAAGAAAACAGGAGGAAAATAACAAATGGTATTATCATTATTATTCTGAGCACTGTTAGTTTATTTGCTAAATTCATTTATAAATTCTATCTCGTTTATCTCACCGACGCTCCCTTCTTTTATATCTATTTTCTGGTATTCATCCTGGGAACTTTTACGATAATATATATCAATACCTTTTGTGTAACCTATACGGATTTTCAGCGACTTTCCTGCTTTCCAGTATTTTGTTATTCCTGCTTGAAGTGTAGTTTCATCCACAATTTTATCGTCAATTACAACTTTCACCCATGTTGGTTCAGTTGTAATTCCTTTTACCATAATAAATTCTGGAATAGTATTCTCAACCGTAACAGTTTTCTTGTATTTTGTCTTAATTATTGATTTATAAGGCAGGTAGTAATGTAATACATATAAAACTAAAATTAAAATAATTAATACTATGCCTGTAAAAACAGGTAAAAATTTATTTTTTCTTTTTTGCTTACTTTTACTTTCTAATGGAACAATATTTTCATCTTCAAATATCTCTATGCCATTTACAGAAATCCCTAAATAATCAGCATAAGTTTTTAAGAAGCTCTTCGCATAAAATTTCCCTGGAAAAATATCAAAATTTCCTTCTTCTAAAGCTCTAAGTTTAGTAACAGAAATTTTCATCTCCTGAGAAATTTGATTTAATGAAAGCCCCCTTTTTTTTCTTTCCTTTTTTAATTCAATATAATTCACTTGTAAATAAATCCTATATTGAGACCTAAATGATGTTTTTTTTGCGACTTGTGACTTTTTAGTGAAACTATACCGTTAAAAAACTAAAACTTGTTTGAGCCCAACTCTTCATGAAGAGCTGGGCGAGTTTTTTAGTTTTAGGTATAGTCTCATGTGCCAAAGGCAAAAAGTCTCCGGAGCAAAAAAATATATTTTTAGGGCTCAATTATTTTTATCTCCTTTTGTTAGCTGAAAGCCCATGTCCGTTTCACTCAAAATCAAGGATATTCACATCATTGCCTGCCTTAAAACTAAAACAATCATCATTTAAAACAGGATTTAAGATATAATTTGTAAATATAGTTACTGATTTAAAATTAGGCGCATATACTACTGTCTCCTCTGGAAGATATGTATCAGTATTAAAAAATATAATCATATTATCAAAATTATATTCAGTAGAAAGAATGGGGACGGTTCTGATACTTTTCCCATTCTTTCTATTTTCATTTACACTGAGTTTGAAATTTTTTTTCAAAAGTCCGAATGAGTCTGATGATAGAATCACTGAAGTCGTTACGCCAAGCATATCAATAAAATTATTACTTTTTTGCTTTGTTGCCTGTTTAATCTCAGGTATGTATGTAAATAAGTATCCATCTGAAAAATAAATTTCCTGTATATGAGGTTTTTGATATATAATTTTAAGATTATCCGGTCTTTTAAAAAAAACCTCGGCTTTGATAGTTTGCGTACTATCAGCAATAAAAGTATTTTGCTGGAAAGAAAATGAAATTGTTCTCACTTTGCTCATTCTCTCAGTTATCTGCTTAGATAACTCCTCTACACTATTACACAGCGCAACCTGCACAATGCAGGATATCAACATAAAATATAAAATATGAATCTTTATCTGTTTAACATTCCTCATGTGCGTAAATTTCTCAGGTATTCTTCAGACACAAGTACTTCTCTGCCTTTAACACCTCCATCATTGCTTATAATACCGTTAGCTTCCATCTTATCAATGATTCGGGCTGCGCGGTTATAACCAATACTTAGACGACGCTGTAAAAGCGATGTAGATGCCTTTTTTAATCTTATAACCGTCTCTACTGCTCTCGGGTATAT
The DNA here is from genome assembly GCA_048634875.1 of Deltaproteobacteria bacterium. Lineage (GTDB taxonomy): Bacteria > CG03 > SLGR01 > SLGR01 > JBDRKX01 > JAIVZN01. Next base: position 27,796 of record JAIVZN010000002.1, read on the forward strand.
TTCATCTTTATAATCAATCTCCGCCTCATTTTTTTTAAATTTATCCTGCAGTTTAAGTCCGGGCACATATCCATAATTTAAATTCTTTAAATACTCAACAACTGCTTCTACTTCCTTTCTTGAAATGAAACATCCCTGTAATCTTTCAGCTAAAGGAAGTTCAGTTGCAAGATACAGCATATCGCCTTTGCCAAGTAGTTTTTCTGCGCCATTTGAATCTAATATTGTCCTGGAATCTACTCCGCTTAACACATTAAAAGCAATTCTTGCAGGAAGATTTGCCTTTATAATACCGGTTATTATATCTACTGACGGTCTCTGAGTAGCAAGTACAAGGTGTATCCCTACAGCTCTTGCCATCTGCGCAATTCTGACTATTGCAATTTCAACTTTATCTTTAGCTACAACCATCAGGTCAGCAAGTTCATCAATAACTACTACAATACGGGGAAGTTTTTTATTACTTTCCACTATTTTATTATATGCATCTATATTTGCTACATTGTTTTTTGAAAGAATGTCATACCTTTCATCCATTTCAAGTGTAACAGCCTGAAGCATCTTAACCGCCTTATTGCTGTTCGTAATAACTTCTGAATCTAAATGAGGTATGCCATTATATACAGGCAGTTCAACTCTTTTTGGATCTATAAACAGAAACCTGACATCTTCGGGTGAGGATTTAAAAAGTATACTGTTAATAAGTGCGTGTATTGCTATGCTTTTTCCCGACCCGGTTGCGCCGGCAAGTAAAAGATGAGGCATATCGGAAAGATCTACTATTTTAAAATCACCATCCACAGACTTCCCGAGGCAGTAAGGTAAATTTGCAGTATTAGATTTAAATTTACCTGATTCAATTAAAGTCTTTATATATACTGTTTCCTGTTGTATTGCAGGAACTTCAACGCCGACAGCAGCTTTGCCGGGTATGGGAGTAAGAAGCCGGACTGTTTTTGCCTCAAGCGCCATTGCGATATTTGAATCTAAATTTCTGATACGCGATAGTTTTATATCCGGGGGGAGCGTAACCTCGTAACGGGTGGTTGCAGGCCCTATCAACACTCCTGATATACGAGCCGAAATACCAAAGTTTGCCAGAACTTCTATTAATTTTTCACCTCTTTTATTTTCTTCGTCTTTCTTTAACTTTATCCGCGGTTGAACATTTAAGAGGTCTAACGGTATTGCATAATCAACCTTTTCGGGAATTGTGGCAGGCCGATTATCGGACGCTCGGGCTTTGTTTAAATCAGCCGAGCAAGCTCGGCCACTGTCGGGGCCTGATTTATCAAGCCCTCGTGCCGGATAATCTTTTATATGTTTTTTTTTGACTTTCTTTTCTACTTTAGTTACAACCCGGGGCTTTTTTATTTTAGATTTCTTCGGTAATTTTATTAAAAACAAAACAACTTTTTTAATGGAAACATCTGCCATAAGAATTAATGCTATCAATACAAGCGCAGTAGAAATAATGTATGCCCCAACTTTCCCAAAAGTAATCTGTATGATAACATCACTGGAAAAATCGCCTAATATTCCACCACTGCCTTCTGAAATTATGTGTAAAAGGATACTCCCGCCAAGAATAATCATTACCAATCCGGCGCACATTGAGTACTTAAACGGAAACTTTTTGTGGCGGATTTCTGTAATAGCCCACCAGATAAGAACAACTGGTACTATATAACATATATACCCGAGGAACTCTTTAAGGCTTCCGGAAAGCACTGCTCCTACAGCTCCCACATATTTTTTATCAGGTGTCAATATGAAGGCAAATATCAAAATTATAGAGAACGCCAGTAAAATGATTCCAGTAATATCCTTTTTTTTTGTAGAATCTTTTATATTTTTCTTACTTTCAACTTTCAACTTTCAACTTTTTTACTATTATCTTCCAACTGTCTTTTTCTAATTCCACCAGTCCCTCTTTCATAAGTCCTCCAATGGCAAGCAGAAGTTCCGTTCCTTTACATTCAAGGTGGAGTTTTAAATCTACCAGTTCAACTCTTTCATTTATCTCGAGGAAATCCTTAACTCTGTCTCTCAACTTACTAACATGAGAATTAATGGACATTATAGGTTTTCTATTTTATAAATAGGCTGGTTTACTTTTACGGGAGAACCATTTTCAATAAGAATTTCCAATATTCTGCAATGCCGTTCAACCTGAACTTCATTCATAAGTTTCATTGCTTCAATTATACATACTGTAGTTCCTATCATTATCTCATCATTTTCTTTTACAAAAGGCTCAGCATTAGGGGAAGGTGACCTGTAAAATACTCCATTCATTGGAGATCTAATGTACTGGGCTGTATCTTCTTCTTTTTTCTCTTCTTCAGCAACTTTGGATTCAACTGAAGTGAAAACCGGAGAAGTATCATCCCGCCTGCGAAGTATTATTTTGAAATCATCTATCTCTTCCCAGATAATTTCCTGAAGGTTCTCTTCAAGCATTATCTCATACACCTTTTTGGCAAACTTTTTAATTTGTATATTTGAAGACTTCTTCTTATTCACCCGTAAATAAACTCCTTAATATGAGTCCTAAATGATGCATTTTTTGCGAGCTTTAAGACTTTTTAAGTGAAACTATGCCGTAAAAAAACTAAAACTTGTTTGAGCGTTAGCGAGTTTTTTAGTTTCATCTCCTAATCTCCCTCTAACGCTTTAGACCTGCTCAACTTTATTTTCCCCCTGTCATCTATTCCCAAACATTTTACTTTAACTTTGTCTCCAACATTTAAAATGTCAGTTACCTTATTTACTCTATAATCAGCCAGTTCAGATATATGCACAAGCCCTTCCTTACCGGGAAGTATTTCTACAAAAGCGCCAAAATCTAAGACATTTTTAACCGTTCCTTCATATACTTTTCCGGCTTCTGCATCAGTTGTGCATAATGTTACCATTTCTACAGCTTTATCTAAATTCTCCTTTGAACAGGCACTTATAGACACTACCCCTGTATCATCTACTTCTATTACAGCGTCTGTAGTTTCCTGTATGGATTTAATGTTTTTACCACCAGGACCTATCAATAAACCTATTTTTTTAGGATCTATTGTTATGTTTACCATCTGGGGAGCATATTGCGATAAACTTTCCCTGGGTTCTGATATCACTTTTTCAATTTCTCTGAGAGTTCCAAGCCCGGCATTTTTTGCCTGATGGAGTGCTCTTGTCAGTACCTCTTTACTTATACCACTGACTTTTATATCCATCTGAATAGCAGTTATACCATTTTTAGTACCCGCAACTTTAAAATCCATATCACCTGCATAGTCCTCATCACCCAACATATCAGTTAATACTACATCTCCAATTATACCCATTCCAACACCTACGACAATATCTTTCATAGGCACTCCTGCATCCATCAGTGCAATAGAACCTGCGCAAATTGTCGCCATTGATGATGAGCCGTTTGATTCTAAAATATCCGATACTAATCTTATGGTATATGGAAATTTTTCCTTATCAGGAAGAAATGGAGCAATAGCTTTTTCTGCAAGTAAACCATGCCCTATTTCTCTTCTACCAACACCTCTTTCAGGTTTTACCTCTCCAACTGAATACGGCGGAAAATTATAATGGAGCATAAAATTTTTCTTGTATTCACCTGAGAGCGCATCCATTATCTGCTGGTCCCTGTTATTACCAAGAGTAACAACACAAAGGGATTGTGTTTCTCCCTTTGTAAACAGGCCCGAGCCATGAGTTCGCGGAAGAAGCCCGTTAGAACAGCTTATTTGCCTTAATTCATCAGGCTTTCTCCCATCAACTCTTATTCCTTCTTCTATCACTAACTTCCTCAACAACTCTTTCTCTAATTTATTTATAATCAGATTTATCTGTGCGGTTTTTTCTTCATCCTCTTCAACTTCAATAAAATTACCTAAAACCTCTTCTTTTATATTACCTAACTTTTTTGAGCGTTCAGCTTTTGATAATGCGCCTTTAAAGACCTCGTACATCTTTGAAGCAGCAAAATCAGCTATCTTGTTCTTTAATTCGTCGTCAACTTCAGGCGGAGTAAAAGTAATTTTCTCTTTGCCTGCCTTCTTGACAATATTTTGCTGAAACTTCACAATTTTTTCAATTACAGCTTTTGCTATATCTAATGCCCCTAAAATAGTATCTTCAGAAACTTCAGATGATTTACCCTCTAACATAACTATTCCGGATTCTTTACCTGCAATAACTAAATCAATTTCACTCTTTTCTAACTCCTGAAAAGTCGGATTAATGATAAACTTGTCTTCAATTTTGCCAATTCTAACTGCGCCAACAGGGCCATCAAATGGAACTGAAGATAAACTAACTGCGCAGCTTCCGCCAATCATTGCAGGTATGTCAGTATCATTTTCACCATCTATGGATAAAACAGTTACCATTACCTGCACCTCGTCCTGATAACCTTCAGGAAAAAGAGGACGAATTGGACGGTCTATTAACCTTGATGTTATTATTTCTTTTTCCTGGGGCCTGCCCTCTCTCTTAAAAAATCCTCCGGGTATCTTCCCTGCCGCATAAGTTCTTTCCCTGTAATCAACCATAAGAGGGAAAAACCCGGCATTTCTTTTTGATTCAGATGCGCAGCATGTAGCAAGCACAACAGTCCCCCCATAAGTTACTTTCACTGCTCCAGCAGCCTGACGCGCAAGTTCGCCTGTCTCAATTATTAATTCTCTGCCATTTACTTCTATTTTTTCAACAATTTTTTCCATAATATATCCTTTATGTTTGTCCTACTTTCTCAAATTTAATTTTTTAATAACTTCATTATACTTTTCTTCGTTTTTCTTTTTAATGTATCTAAGTAATTTCCTCCTGCGTGATACTAATTTTAACAAACCATAACGAGAGTGAAAATCCTTTTTATAGGTATTCATATGCGTGGTAAGACTTTTTATCCTTTCTGTAAGAACGGCAATCTGTACCTCCGGCGAACCGGTATCCTTATCATCTCTCTGATAATCCTTTATAACCTCTGTTTTTTTTTCTTTTGTTATAGACAATTTTTCCTCCTTTTTTATTTTTTAATTTAGTTTTTTTCTTAACATGAGTCCTGGAAATGTATTTTGAGTGACTTCAGTACTTTTAGCAAATGATATGGCATAGAAAAAACTCAAACTGTCTGAGGCTGACTTATAGAGGCAGCCGAGTTTTTGAGTTTCAGGCATATCATTGCGTGCCGTAAGGCAAAAGTACTGCGGAACGAACAAATTCATTTTCTGGACTCTATGCGGCATAGGTTCTATTCCTGCCTTCCTGTTTTGCTTTGTACAGAGCATCATCAGCTTTTTTAATTATATCTTGAGAGTAGACCCCGTCATCAGGATATGCAGAAATCCCTGCACTTACATGAACTCCGATATTACCTCCAATCTTTCTTTCAATTAAATCCACCCTTATTCTTTCACCAACAACCATGGCATCCTTTTTTGCGGTTTCAGGCAACAGTATTACAAATTCGTCGCCGCCATACCTTGCAACAGCATCTGATTCCCTGACAGTTTTCTTTAAATGAAGTGACACTTTTACCAAAAGTTCATCACCTATAAGGTGCCCGTAAGTATCATTTATATCCTTAAAATTATCAACATCAATCATTATAAGAGAGAAATTAAGATCATATCTCTGCGCCCTGCTTAATTCTATCTGCATGCGTTCCTGGAAATATCTATGATTGTAAAGACCTGTAAGGCCATCTGTAACTGAAAGAAGCTGTGTCTTTTTATAAAGAAGCGTATTTTCTATTGCAACAGCCGAGTGGTTGGCAAAAGTAGCAAGAAGTCTTCTTGAACTATTTGAAAACTCTTTAGCAGGTTTATTTTTTGTGACTATTATTGCACCGGCTATATTATCTCTTGATCTGAGCGGCGCACACAATGTACTTCTTACTGTTTCAGACATACTTTCCAGTGATATGATTTCATCTTTTTCAGACCATCCGGGCAGCTTTTCAGACGCTTTATCAAGCAGGATACCTTCAATATCATCCTGAATTCCCCAGTTAGATTTTATCTCCCACTCATGTGTCGTTTCATCAAATAGTATTATAATCCCCCCTTCTGCTGATACGCTCTTAACACATGAAGATAATATTAAAACCATAAGTTCATCAAGCCCTATATTTGAAGTAATTCTCTGCGAAACCCGGTGAAGTTCAACCTGTATCTGTCTTTCCATAAGGATACTGCTTAAAAGCTGTGAAGTAAAATCACCCATAATTTCAATTTTTTTGCCTTTTACTTTTCTCATAAGAGTTTTTTGAAGCTTATAATCATCCGTAAGGTTTAGAACTGCATCAGGCAGCTCGGTATCTGCTATATACTTTACCCAATCTGAATCTGTCTTTATCCCAAGTCTCTGGGCAAGTTTAATTCCTGAAGCATTGGAATTTTTATCAATAACTGCTATGATATCATAAGCATCATCCTCATAAAGGATTTCAATTGTCGCAAGACCTCTTCTTCCGCCGCCAATAATTAAAATCTGTTTATTCTTATTCATTATTTTAAATTAGGTAATGGGTATTAGGTTCCCATTCCCCATTATTAGTTTACTTGTATGAAAGTATGATGTCAACTCTGTCTAATCTCATTTATATCCTGTTGTATTCTTTCATTTAATTCTTTAAGGTTCTTAAATTTTTCAGGTTCTCTTATTTTTCTTATTAATTTTGCTCCATATATATCTTTTTCCATTCCCTGTTTGTAATTAAATAAATGAATTTCTATTTGAAACGGTTTGCTCTGAAGTTTGCTATTCGAAACATGACCGATAAAACAGGCGCCGCTGACTATATCTCTCTGATTTTTAAATAAAGCCGCTGAGCTAAATACACCTAATGGTAAAAGCTTTTCCATTGCAACTTTAAAATTTATTGTCGGGTATCCGATCTTCCTTCCTATACCTCTGCCTGAAGTAGTATGTCCGGTAAAAAAATAATTTCTACCTAAAAGCGTACTGGCAAGTTCAATTTTTCCAGCTACAATTAACTCTCTAATATATGATGAGGATACTTTTTTCCCATCTAATTTTTTCAGGCCAGCTACCACCAATTCAAATTTTTTACTTACATATTTTCCTAATGTTTTGATATCGCCGCATCTGTTCTTCCCAAACTTAAAATCTTCTCCTATAACTAAACAATGAGTATTTAGTTTCTTAAAAAGAAAACTCTCTACAAATTCCTCTTGACCCCAGTCCTTCCAGTCTTTATCATTTTTTAGAATAATTGCCCGTTTAAAACCTGCTTTTTCAAACAGATGTAATTTTTCTTCATTTGTTGTTAAAAGTTCTCTCTTTTTAGTAACAGGTTCAAATGTAATCACTGTAGGTTCTAATTTGAATTTATTTGAAATATCTATTGTCTTACAGACAATCTTCTGATGACCTATATGAAACCCGTCAAAAACTCCTATTGTAACAGCCTGCTTCTTTTTAAGTTTTACATTTTTATAATTATCAATTACTTCCAATTAAATACTCTCCTCAATTTAAAACTTCCATTAACTTTTTCTGCTAATGCCAGCAGCTTAAAATCAGGTGAATATACTCCAAATGTATTTTCTTCTGTTTTTCCGGAAACTTCAATAATATCATTTGCTGTAAAGCATATACCATATGGAATACCACAAGCAGATTTACTGTCAACAATAATATGTGGAAAATTCAACATTGCGTCATTTATATCTCTGAAACCCCTGTACCAGTCTTTTCCCTCCGGTTGAACCGCTTCCTCCAATCTAAAACCATTAACATCTGTTCTAACTAAATCTTTAAGGTAACCTTCTGTTCCTAATTTACGCGCTATATCTACTGATAGAGTTCTTATATATGTACCTGATGAACAAGTTACAGCAAATTTAACTAAAGGCGAAGTATATTGCATAAGTCTTATATCAAAAATCCGCGTTTCCTGAATTCTTTTTGGCGGTATCTTACCATTCCTTTTAATACTGTAAAAAGTCTTTCCATGATATTTTTTAGCGGAATACTGCGGAACTTCGTGGATATAAGTACCTTTAAATTCTTTTAATGTTTCTTCAATTTCTTCTTTTTGAAATTCAACATCCTCGCATTTTTCAATTTCACCACCGCTATCCAATGTAGTAGATTTCCATCCAAGTTCCACCACAGCTTCGTAAGTCTTGTTTCCCTTCATAAATAACTCAAATGCTTTGCACGCTTCACCAAGTAATATTATTAAAACACCTTTTGCTTCAAGATCAAGTGTTCCCGCATGACCTGCCCTGCGACTTCCTGAAATTTTTTTCAGGGTATCTGCCACTTTAAAGGAGGACCATCCCTTAGGCTTATTTACATTGACAATTCCGTCCATAATTTCATTTTAGATTTATTGATTGACAATTTGGTAATTGATTTCAATCTACAATCGTCAATCTACAATCTATCTAATTCCTTCTCCACAGCATCCAAGACTTTTCTTTTAACTTCTTTAAATTCACCTTTTATCAAACATCCTTCTGCATTGTGGTGTCCCCCTCCGCCAAAATGATTTGCTATCTTATTAACATTTACACCACCTTTAGAACGAAACGAAACTTTTATACCATCTAAGCCGGGTATCTTTCTAAACAATATCCCAACTTCCACTCCCTTTATATTACGCGCAAAATTTATAACACCCTCTAAATCTTCAATAGAGGCACCCGTAGTTTGAAACATTTCAGGGGTCACTGTTATATATCCAACTCTTTTAGAATTAGTCAGGGTTAAAGATTCTATTGCTTTTGATACAAGCCTGAGACCCTCTATTTCACTGTTTCTGTATATAAGGGTAGATACTTTTTGAGGAGAAATAAATTTATCAATCAGCCCGGCAGCAATTAAGTGAGATTGAGGGGTTGTATTATCTTCCTGAAATTTATCTGTGTCAGTTACAATTCCAATATATATACAGAGAGCAAGGTCATAATCAAACTCAATATTCATCTGAGACGCTATATTAAAAATTAACTCGCAGACAGAAGAACTCTTCGGTTTAACATAATTAATATCGCCAAACTCATGATTTAACTGGTGATGGTCAATGTTTATAATTGTCCGAGCCGATGTCAACAGACCCGATAGCCCTTCAATTCTCTTTTTGTCAGAACAATCAAGTACAAACCCGATATCTTTAGTAGGACAGGCATCTTGCCTGTCAGTAGTATCACCTCCAAATGCAGTTTTAATCTTATCTATTCCTTTCAGGAAACTATAAACTCTCGGCAAAGCACTCGGAGAAATAACTTCTACATCTAAACCGAGTTTCCTTAAGATATGATACATTGCAAGCGCCCCTCCAATTGCATCGCCATCAGGCCGCGGATGCATTGTAACAAAAGCGCTCTTTGAATTTTCTATCACATTTATAATTTTTGAGATAATATTTCTATCTTCAACCGGTATATCTAAATTAAGTTTCATCCTTCAACTTTCTATCTTCCATCTTCTATCTTCCTCGCTGTCCCTTATTTTTTTAAATATCATTTCTAAATGTTGCGCTTTTTCAGGAGTATCATCATATATCATTTGTATCTTTGGTATATACCTTAACACAGCTTCTTCAGCAAGCCTGCATCTCAGGAACTTATGCATCTGTATAATTGTGTTTTTTTGTTTTTGAATATCCTTCTTTCCACCTATCAGCGAGAAATACACCTTAGCGATACTCAGGTCTGTAGTTACTTCAACATCAGTAACAGTAACTATACCCATTTTAGGATCAGAAATTTCCTGAGATAATATTTTTCCTAAAATTTGTTTTATTAAACTTGATACCTTTTGCGTTCGCCTACTTTTTTTCAACAAAAACCCCCTTGCTCATAAATACCAATTCAGGATACTTTTTTAAGATCAAAGAACTTTTTTGAAAAAGCTGCTGAATAGATTTTTTATCCCGGCATACTCCGCATATACCTAATTCTCCAACGCATGTAGCAATTCCTGATAATTAACTTCTGATACAGAAAGATTAAGGGTTGCTTTAAGCCTGTCTTTGATACTGTTTAAATATTTTCGCTTTTCTTTAAGACTTCGTATGCCAGGCAGGTAAATCTCTATCCGTTCAACACCTATAAACATCCGTTTACTTTAAGGAATGTGAGACTATGAATGATGGATGAAGGAAGAAAATTTATTCCCTATTCCCTCATGCCTCATTCCTCATTCCTGTTTTCATTGAGCTTCTTCTAAAGTTCTTTTTCTTTTTTCTAATTGGAAACTTTCTATTATATCTCTAACTTTTACATCATTAAAATTATCTATGTTGATGCCACACTCATAACCCTGATTTACTTCAGCAACATCATTCTTAAATCTCTTAAGTGCCGCTATACTTCCCACATATACAATTTTTGAATCCCTTAATACTCTAACCTGTGCTTTTCGTAAAACTTGTCCATTTATAACATTACATCCTGCAATGGTTCCCACTCTTGAAATAATATATATTCTTTTAACCTCAGCCTGTCCAAGTGTAATTTCACTTTCTTCAGGTTCAAGCATTCCTTCAAGAGATTTTTTAATATCATCAATAATTTCGTATATAACTCTATAATTTCTTATCTGAACCCCTTCACATTCCGCTTCTTTCATAATTCCGCCGCTTGTAGATATATTAAAACTTATTATTATGGCATTAGAAGCAGATGCAAGCATTATATCTTTTCTCGTTACTGCTCCAACCCCACTATGAATTATCTTCAAAGCTACTTCTTCTATCTGTAATTTTATCAATGCATCTTTTATTGCTTCAAGCGAGCCGGTTACATCTGTTTTAAGTATTATTCTAAGCTCTTTGTTCTCCTCGCCAAGCAGTTGTTTCTGTAAATCCTCCAGAGTAACCTGTCCGGATTGAGAAACTTCGTCTTTCTGTATCTTAAGTTTTCGTTTTCCTACAATTTCTCTTGCAGAAATTTTATCTTCAACAACATTCAGAATATCTCCTGTCATAGCAAGTCCCTCAAATCCAAGAATTCTTACAGGGGTTGATGGACCGGCTATTTTCAATCTCAGGGAAGCTTCATCAGTCATAGCCTTTACCTTGCCTGAAACAGTACCGCATACAAATGAATCCCCTATTTTAAGAGTGCCTTCAGTTACTACAATTGTTCCTGTCGGCCCGGTTTGTTTATCAAGTTCCGTCTCAATAACAATGCCCTTTACAGGACCATCAATGGGAGCTTTTAATTCCAGCATCTCTGCCTGAAGAAGAATCATCTCAAGAAGTTCATCTACATGTTGATTCTTTTTAGCAGAAATTTCAATTGCAATAACATCGCCTCCCCAGTTTTCAGTTAAAATACCATGGTGCGAAAGCTGAGTGCGAACTTTTTCAGCATCAAACTCAGGAAGGTCCATTTTATTAATTGCCACTATAATTGGCACATCTGCAGCTTTTGCATGGTTTATTGCTTCAATTGTCTGCGGCATAACACCGTCATCGCCGGCAATAACTAATACCACTATATCTGTAATCCGGGCGCCTCTTGCTCTCATCGCAGTAAATGCTTCATGCCCAGGAGTATCTATAAATACAATTGAACCCTTACCCTTTAAATCAACCTTGCATGCGCCTATATGTTGAGTTATACCACCGCTTTCGCGGGCAATTACATTTGTATGCCTTATTGTGTCAAGAAGCTGGGTTTTCCCATGATCTACATGTCCCATTACAGTCACTACAGGAGAACGGGGGATAATGTCTCTTCTTATCTGTTCTACTTGAACTTCTTCCTTTATTTCAGGTTTCGGCTCTTGTTTCTGCTCCTTAAAACTTTCTTTAATTAGCCCGGCTTCTTCTTCAGTTACAGATGAAACATGAGATTTCGCCTTTATACCAAGCTCCTTAGCTTCTTCTAATATTATTTTATAATCCCTATCCAGATCCTGAGCTAATTTATATATTCTGATTTTATTTGTCATTTTTCCTCTTTATAGACTCTATAATTTTTAGAGCTGTCTTTTTGCCTATACCGGGAATAGAAGTAATTGAATCCAATCCACTCTCCCTAATCTTTTGAATACTGTTTATCCCGTTTTTTATCAGCAGTCCTGCAATTTTTTCCCCAACACCAGGTAAATTCTTTATCTCAACGATATCCTCCTGGAGAGGTTCCTTTTTCTGGATATCTCTGAGCTGAGATCCAGACTGGATATCCATATGCCAGTTCGTAAGGCGAGCAGCAAGGCGGACATTCTGTCCGCTTTTTCCTATTGCAAGTGAAAGCATCTCATCAGAAACAACAATTCTTGCTTCTTTCTTCGTTTCATCAACAATGGCAATCTCTTCCACTTTTGCAGGACTTAATGAATTTGCAAGATATTCCTTAATATCATCGGAATACTTTATGAGGTCCATTCGCTCGCCGCCAAGTTCATTAATAACAGACTGAACTCTCACTCCATTTATGCCAACGCAGGCTCCAATGGGATCTACTCTGGGATTATGACTCAAAACAGCTACTTTACAACGAATACCCGGATCTCTAACTATTTTCACTATTTCCACAACCCCATCTGCAACCTCGGGTACTTCTAATTTAAACAATTCCGCAACAAATCCGGGATGGGTTCTTGACACAAGTATTTTCGAACCCCTGGTACCTTTTGAAACTTCAACAATATACAATTTTATATTATCACCTCTGGCAAGCCTCTGACTCTTAATCTGTTCCCTCTCAGGCAGGATTGCTTCAGCCTTTCCTATCTCAATAATATATGTTTTGCCTGTTGAGCGATACACTGTACCTGTCAGTAATTCGCCTTCTTTTGCTTTATATTCATTGTAAACATTCTCCCGTTCGTTTTCCCTCATTTTTTGAATAATAATTTGTTTTGCAGTTTGAGCTGCTATTCTTGCGAATTTATCAGCAGAAATTTCAACTTGAATTTTGTCGCCTAACTGAACTGAAGAATCAATTGTAAGAGCAGAAATCTTATCTATATCTCTCTCTGCATCTACAACTTTTTTCACTACATTTTTCTCAACAAATACTCTCAACTTACCCGATTCTCTATCAATGTGTGCATTGTAATTAAGACCCTGAGATACACCATGTTTCTTGAAAGCAGATGTTGAAGCACTCTCTATCATGGAAATCAGTTCTTCACTCGGGATTCCTTTTTCTTTCTCTATTTGTTCTAATATTGATTTCAAATTTTCCATTATATTTTAACCTTTAAACTTGCCTTAGCAATATTATCCACAGGTACAACTTTATGGATTCCTTCTCTGTCCTGGATTACAATGTTTCCTTCATTTACTTCAAGGACTTTTCCTTCCCATACCTGGGAATTATCAATTGTACTTAATTTAATATCTTTATTCATACACTTTTCAAAGTCTTCTTTAGTTTTTAACTGTCTGTCAAGTCCTGGCGAAGAAACTTCCAATGAATATGAATGTTCCAAAATATCAGGGTGTCTGTCAAACTCGTAGTTTAAGTGCCGGGAAATACTGCCCAAATCATCTATTGTTATGCCGCCTTCTTTATCAGCAAAAACCTGCAGGAACCATCTGGAACCTTTTTTACCATATTTTAAATCTACAAACTCGTAACCCATATCTTCTATTTCCGATTTAACTATATTAATCAATTCCTGTGTAATACTCATAATTATTAAAAAATGTGGCAACTACTGCCACATTATTTATATTGTATAACATATTTTATAATCTTTTTCAAGTTGCCTTGACAGTTTGTCAAGGCAATTTAGAAATGTCCTGTTTTCTGCAAAATAAAAACTTCCTCTTTTCAGTCCGAACAGGATTACAGCATACTTGAAATAAAAGAATCTAAACCAGCTTCATATTGTTCTGCTGATATAATAAATCCTTCATTGTGTGAACCTCTAATTTCAAGAAATTGTTTTGGTTCTACTGCTGCTGCAAATAATTTACACCCGTGGTTAAATGGTATTATTTCGTCATCCCTGCTGTGCACAATCAGAACAGGACAACTTATTTTGCGAAGATATTGCATGGTATCGTAGTTAAACCGGGATAACAATCTAACTGGAATGAAGGGATAAAGTTCTCTACCAATATCATAAATAGAGGTAAATGCAGATTCTATGATAAGCGCTTTCACTGTGTGATCCTGCGCAAGCCATGCAGCAATAGAACCCCCAACAGACCTGCCGAAAACAATGATTTCAGATGGAGACACTTTTTTCTCCTGAACAAGGTATTGCCATGCTGCTTCCGCATCAAGATATGTGCCCTGCTCTCGTGGTTTTCCTTCACTCTGACCATAACCACGGTAGTCAAATATAAAAGTACTTAACCCGAGCCGGTAAAATGTATGAATAGAATCCAGGCGATGCGAGATATTGCCTGCATTTCCATGACAGAACAAAACTACTCCCCTTGATTCTTTAGCTGGAATAAACCAGCCCGATAATTTTACTTCATCTGCTGTCTTGAAAAAGACAGTTTCATACTGAAGCCCTATCTCAGCAGGAGTTGCTATTATTCCTGCTTGAGGAAAATAAATAAAACGAGCTTGAGAAACACAGAAATAAAGCAGAACAAAAATGGAAAAGCCCATGGCGCCAATAATAAAAAATCGGACTATAAACCAGATTTTCTGTACAAATATACTCAATTCATCTCCTTTCAAAGCAAACTTTGCCGCTACATTTCTGCATACAAGTTTATATAATAAATGATTATATCAAAAAATTTGACTTTTGAAAGCAAATTAATATAATCAAAAGCAATGTATAAGAGAATTTGGTACAAAATAAATGCGGAGAATAAAACTCTGGGACGCCTTGCAACCAGAGCTGCGTGTATTCTTATGGGTAAAAACAATGCTGCTTTTGCGAGGCATGAAGACAAGGGTGACTTTCTTATAATTACAAATGCTGAAAAAGTAAGAGTAACCGGAAACAAGGAGAAAAATAAAAAGTATTTTATAGTTTCTAAATACCCGGGAAACAGTAAATTCGTAAGTTATGATAATATGAAAAAGAAAAAACCGGAATATATAATACATCATGCTGTTAAAGGAATGTTACCTAAGAACAAACTCGCTAACAGGATGATTACAAGGCTTAAAGTTTACGCTGGCAGTGTTCACCCACATCACGCACAGGAACCAATAAATTTAGATGAAGGAGCGAGTTTAGAAAGAGGAGTGAACAACCGAATGGAGCAAATAAATGGCAAGAATGAATGAAATTAATGCAGTTGGCAGAAGAAAAACGTCTGTTGCCCGAGTATATATGTTTACAGGAAAAGATAAAGAAATTATTGTAAATAAGAAACCCTTGGAAGAATATTTTAATCACAGCATGGGCATTATAAAAGAAACAATGAGTCCATTTAAGATATTAGGAATAGAAAACGATTGTCTTATTAAGATAAATGTAAAGGGTGGTGGAAAAAATGGACAGGCCGGAGCAATTAAACTTGGAATTTCCAGAGTACTTGCGCAACTTGATGAAAAAACCAGAAAAATACTCCGTGCAAACGGATTTCTCACCCGTGACGCAAGAATGGTAGAAAGGAAAAAAATAGGTAAGCACAAAGCCCGCAAGGGTATTCAATATTCAAAGAGATAACATGCGCCAGAGAAGGATTACAGGAGCAGTTGTTATAATCCTGCTTCTAACTTCAATAGTTTCAAGCATTTATTTAGCACTTCAACAAAAAATTTCAAAAACTATAATTCCCATAAAAATAGAAACTATTTCTTTATCTAAAAAGCCTTCCATAGGTGTTGTTGAAATTTATGGTCCAATCTATTCGCCATTTGAAGAAAGCGGCTTTATATCCCAGTCTAATTTACAGGAAATTCTGGATACCTTAAAAAAATTCAGGGAAGAAAAAAAAATAAAGGCAGTTATTTTAAGAATTAATAGTCCTGGGGGAACAATTGGCGCTGTTCAGGAAATAAACCAGGAAATTCACAGATTAAAGAAAGCAGGCAAACCGGTGGTAGCTTCTGTATCTGATTTAGCTGCTTCAGGAGGCTACTATATTGCCTCAGTGTGCAATGAAGTTGTGGCAAACAGCGGAAGCATAATTGGAAGTATCGGTGTTATTTTTACATCTTCGGATTTCTCCGGATTAATGAAGAAACTTGGAGTAAATATGGAGATAATAAAAAGCGGGCCGTATAAAGATGTAGGTTCTTTTCACCGTCCGTTCAGCAGAGACGAGAAAAAGTTTTTGCAGGAACTTATTGATGATGCCTACAAGCAATTTGTTACTGTTGTAAGTAACGGCAGAAATCTTCCTGTAGATACAGTAAAGAAACTTGCCAAGGGACAATTATATACAGGGAGACGCGCAAAAGAATTAAATCTTGTAGATACGCTTGGAGATTTTGTAACAGCAAAGAAGAGGACTGAGGAGCTTGCCGGCATAAAAGATGCAAGATTAGTAAAACAACCGCATTATTTAGGATGGAAAAATATACTTAAACTTTTAAACCAGAAAAGATCTCTTTCAAATATCTTAGGCAGAGACAAATTTACAGGCATAGCATATATCTATAAACCTTAAATGGGAATTTTTTTAAACTTTATAGCTTCCCCTGAAGAAACAATCCATAAAATTTCAAGGAAAGATTTAGGATACAGCAGTTTTTTAATTTTAATTCTTGCTTATATTTCCAGCGCCGGAGGATTCGCGCTTTTCTGCGGCATACCTTCCAATGTTCTTATATATTCGCTGACCTGGGGACTTGTGATAAAATTAATCCTGTCAGTTTTTGGTATTTTATTAATTACTGCATTGTATCATTATTTTGCAGGAGTTTTTGGAGGAAACGGCAACCCTGTTAGATTATTTAAAGCCCTGCCGTACAGCTTCATACCTTATTGTTTTGTTGCTCCAATAATATTAATATTAAAAGCATTTGCCGGTGGAGCAGAATGGATTATCTGGCCTATTTTTGTACTGCTGGTTTTCTGGATGGCAAGACTGCAATTAAAAATAATAAATTATTTCTATGGCTTAACTGTGGTTAACTCGTTTGTTGTTTTTATTCTGCCATGGATTATAATTGCAGGTTTAACAACTTTAGTACCGATGATTTTAGGGATAAGTATTTTAATGTTTATCTTATGAGTGAAAAAATAAAAGTTTCTGTTATTGGAGCAAGTGGTTTTACAGGAAGAGAACTTCTTAAACTTCTATCTAAACATGAAAAAGTAAAATTAGATATTCTGTTTTCAAGAACTTATGCAGGCAGGGATATAGCAGATATACATCCGTCTTTAAAAGGGATAATTTCAAAAAGAGTAAGCGATGATATTCCCCAAAGTAATGATGTTGTCTTCCTTGCTCTGCCACATACAAAATCATTAAATTTTATGCCTCGGTTAATTAAAAATAACAGACTGGTTATTGACCTGTCAGCAGATTATAGATTCAAAGATATAGAAAATTATAAAAAATGGTATGGCATTGAACACAGTGATGAGGAGAATCTTAAAAAAGCTGTGTATGGTATTCCTGAGATTAACAGGAATGAGATAAAAAATGCAGCATTAATAGCAAATCCGGGCTGTTATGCAACAGCAGTAATACTCTCAGTTTATCCATTACTGAAGGAAGGCATAATAAATTCAACTGTATATGTTGATGCAAAATCAGGAATATCCGGCGCGGGCAAAAAACTTGATTCTGAATACCTCTTTACAAAAAGATATGAAAATATAACCCCTTATAAGGTCAATTCACACCGCCACATGGGGGAAATAATGGAGTTTTTAAATGAAAAAAAAATAAATCTTGTCTTCTGTCCACACCTTATTCCTGTGAATCGCGGGATACTTTCAAATACATATACAAAGATAAATAAGAATTTAAACATAGAAGATATAAGAAATATTTTTTTAAAGTATTATGAAAATGAACATTTTATAAATATATGTGAACCAAATGTTTTTCCTGAAATAAGTGAAGTTAATTTTACAAATAACTGTAATATTGGCATAAGTTTTAACCACGAAACAGGAGATATTGTAGTAATATCAGCTATTGACAATCTTATAAAGGGTGCTTCAGGGCAAGCTGTTCAGAACATGAATATAGCTCTCGGCTTTGAAGAAACTTCCGGACTCACATAATAATGCAAAATGACAAATTAACATTGCGAGCGCGAGCGTTGCAATCCCATGAGATTGTTTCGGTTGCTTTGCTCCCACGCAATGACGAAAAAAAATGAAATTCCCATCCGGCTTTTGCATAACCAGTATAAAAGGAGAAAAAAATGATTTTGGCTTGATATTTGCCCCGCTTGGTATGAAAACAGCAGGTATGTTTACAACAAATTCCTGCCCTGCACATCCAGTTAAATTTTCAAGAGATACAATAAAAAACCCCGTGCATAAAGCAATACTCGTTAATAAGGGGAGTGCAAATTCTGCTACAGGCAATGAAGGAAAAAAGCATTTAAAAAATTTAGTAGCAGAAGTTTGCAACGGCCTTGTAATTGGCAAGGAGGAGGTACTTGTTGCATCAACAGGTGTAATAGGAAAACAACTGCAATATACAGATTCAGAAATAAACAGGTTAATTGAAAAAAAAGAAAGAGTGGAACCTGATAATTTTGCCCAGGCAATTATGACTACGGACACCTGCAAAAAGGTTGTAACAGAAAGTTTTGAAATAGATGGAAAAGAAGTAATAATAACCGGGATTGCAAAAGGTTCCGGAATGATTGCGCCTGATTTAGCAACTATGCTTGCATTTATCCTTACAGATGTAAGAATGGAAAAAGAAGCGCTTCAAGCTGCGCTTAAAAGGGCTGCTGATATCAGTTTTAACTGTTTGAACATTGACGGCGAGACAAGTACAAATGACAGCGTATTCCTTGCAGCGTCAGGAACTGCTCGGAACCGTTCTTTTGGTCAACAAGGAGAACATTTTGACATATTTTATAAGAGCCTGAAAAAGGTTTGTATTTTGCTTGTAGAGAAACTTACCGGAGATGGCGAAGGAGCAACAAAATTTATAAAAATTAACATACGGGGCGCAGTCAATGAAGATAGCGCAAAGAAAGCTGCAAATGCAATAGCAGTTTCACCTCTATGCAAGATTGCTTTTTACGGCGCATCTCCAAACTGGGGAAGAATAATCTCAGCGCTTGGCGCTGCCCGGATAAAGTTTAGAGTGGAAAATTTCAGCCTGTATATTAACAGCATACCATGGGTAAAAAAAGGTATACCTCAAAATACAGAACCTGTAAAAAAGGCTTTAGAAAACAGGCAGTATGAAATTAACATACATTTAAATTCAGGAAATAAAAAAGCCTCTTTATATACCTGTGATTTCAGCCCGGAGTATGTAAAAATTAACGCGCATTATTCGTAGTGAAACGGACATGGGCTTTGTGTGACAGGCATCTTGCCTGTCAGGATTATAAGTTATAAGTGATAAGTTATAGGTGAAATTATAAAAAATAACTCATAATTTATAACTCGTAACTCATAATTTTTTATAGTAGCTATTTACAGTTGAACAAAAAGATAAAAAAGGCAGCGGGAATTTTAAATAACCATGGAGTGGTTATTATTCCAACAGATACTGTCTATGGTATAGCCACGCTTTTAGGAAATAAAAAAGGTATCAAACGAATATATAAAATAAAAAAAAGGAAACTGCATAAACCTTTAGCAATATTAATTCCTTCCATTAACTGGGTATGGAAATGGGTTGAAAAGACGAAGAATTTAGTTGAATTATGCGAAAATTACTGGCCGGGAGCAACAACACTTATAATGAAAACTATAGATAAGAAAGTTATTGGCCTCCGAATGCCTGACTATAAACCGGTCATTGAAATCATGAGTATAACAGGGCCCTTATGCGCAACAAGTGCAAATATATCAGGAAAAAGGGCGCCTGTATCAACAGAAGATATTCCCGAGAAAATAAAGCAAGCCTGCGATCTAATTATAGATTTTCCGCTTCTGCGCCCATCTGGGAAACCATCAAAGGTAATTGATACAAGAAATAAAAGTTTAAAGGTAATCAGGGGGTGAATTTACAAAAAATTACTTTTGTCTGCACAGGGAACACATGCAGAAGCGTGATGGCTGAAAAAACTTTTGAAAAACTTATAAAAGAGACGGCTTTAAAAAATATTGAAGTTGATTCAGCTGGGACACATGCTATGCCTTATTATAGTATTTTTGGCGATTTAAAGGATGTGATGGATGAAAATGAGATAGACTACTCCGGTCACATGCCAAAAATGATTGATAAAAATATCATAAAGAGTTCAAATCTTGTATTTGTAATGACTGAAGCTCACAAGGAAGAAATTAATCACAGGTTCAGGCATTATAAAAATAAAGTTTTTCTTTTAAGTGAGTATGTAAACGGGAAAGGAAAAGATATTTCAGATCCAATAGGTATGGGTAAAGAGGCTTACAGAGAATCGTTTAAAGAAATAAGCAGATATCTTGAAAAGTTAGTGGAGAAATTAACAAAGAATGAGGGAGTGATTAACAATGAGTCTAAAGAATAATGATAGAGAAATTTTTGAGGCTATACAGAAAGAAAGAGAACGCCAGCAAAATTACTTAGAGATGATAGCATCAGAGAACTACACGTCTCTGGCTGTACTTCAGGCTATGGGAAGCCATCTGACAGATAAGTACGCAGAGGGGTATCCGGGAAAGAGATATTATGGCGGATGTGAATATGTGGATATTGCAGAAACATTGGCTATACAGAGAGCTAAAAAAATATTTGGCTCGGAGCATGTAAATGTACAGCCTCACTCAGGAACACAGGCAAATATTGCTTCGTATTTAGCTCTTCTTAATATAGGGGATACAATAATGGGCATGGACCTGTCCTGCGGCGGGCATTTAACTCACGGGCACCCGTTAAACTTCAGCGGAAAATACTTTAATGTTGTTTCTTATGGCGTAAACAAGGACAGTGAAAGAATAGATTATGAAGAAGTAAAAAATATTGCGCGAAAAGAAAAACCAAAATTAATAATATGCGGGGCTTCTGCTTATTCAAGAACTATTGATTTTAAGAAGTTCAGGGAAATTGCTGATGAAGTTAATGCTTATTTACTTGCAGATATTGCCCATATAGCAGGACTTGTGGCAAAAGGGTTACACATGGATCCTGTCCCCTACTCGGACATTGTAACTACAACAACCCATAAGACTTTAAGAGGGCCCAGAGGCGGTATGATAATGTGTAAGGAAAAATACGCTGCCGATATAGATCGTTCTGTTTTCCCGGGTAATCAGGGCGGCCCGTTAATGCATGTAATCGCAGCTAAAGCTGTGTGTTTTAAAGAGGTATTAAGCGATAATTTTACAGATTATATAAAAAGAGTTGTTGAAAACTGCAAAGTTCTTGCAGAGGAATTAAAAAATAACAGTATCAAATTGGTAACAGGAGGAACAGATAATCATCTTATTTTAATTGATTTAAGACCCTTAAATATTACCGGAAAGGATGCTGAAAAACTGATGCAGGAAGCAGGGATTGTTGCAAATAAGAACACAATACCTTATGATCCCGAGAAACCGTTTATTGCATCCGGCTTGAGATTAGGCACTCCAATATTAACAACACGGGGAATGGGTGTAGGGGAGATAAAAAAAATTGCAGAATTAATTACTGATGTGCTAAAAAAACAGGACGGTAACACGGTTTCCTCTGTCAGAAAAGAAGTATTAAAATTGTGTAAAAAGTTTCCACTTAATCAGTTGAAAATGTAGTGGCCGAGCTTGCTCGGCGTGGTAGGAGATTAAGAGATTGGGGTGTAAGTGATGAAGAATGAAACGGACATGAGCTTCTCTCGCAAAAGCGGATGAAAATAATTGAGCCCTAAAAATGTATTTTGTTGCTCCAGAGACTTTTTGCCTTTGGCACATGAAACTATGCCTAAAACTAAAAAACTCCCCAGCCCCTGCACGCAGGAGCTGGGTCAAACAAGTTTTAGTTTTTTAACGCCATAGTTTCATTAAAAAATCACAAGTCGCAAAAAATGCATCATTTAGGTCTCAATTCGACGCCTACGCAAAATTGTAGAGCCTTGATTTTGTAGGGGCTTGATTTATCAAGCCCGATAAAGGATTTATTTACGAGTGTAAGATGAATAAAGTAAATATAGTTAAACATCCGCTGATACAGGATAAGCTGACAAGACTGAGAGATGTCAATACAAAAAGCAGGGATTTCAGGGCATTATTAAAAGAATTATCTGCGCTGATGGCATTTGAAGTAACAAAAGATTTAAATACAACCAAAGTCCATGTGAGGACTCCGCTTGATACGGAAGCAGATGGAGTTGTAGTTGAACATTACCAGATTGCTCTTATCCCTATACTTCGCGCAGGTATTGGTATGGTAAATGGAGTTCTTGAAGTTATTCCCCAGGCAAGGGTTGGACATATTGGCATATACAGGGACCCTGATACACTGAAAGCAGTTAAATATTACCAGAAACTTCCTTTGAATATAGATAGATGTCAGTTAGTAATACTGATTGATCCCATGCTTGCAACGGGCCATACCATGGTTGCCACTTTAAATATCTGCAAGGAGATGGGAGCAAAAAATTTAAGAATAATGTGTTTAGTTGCAGCGCCTGAAGGAATTAATGAAGTTAAAAAATACTATAAAGATATTCCAATATTTACTGCAGCAGTAGATGAGTGTCTGAATGAGCATGGCTATATTCTGCCGGGTTTAGGTGATGCAGGAGACAGGATATTTGGCACCAAGTAAGTTATGAGTTACGAGTTATGAATTATAATAAAAGTTATAAGTTACAAATTATAAATTATAAGTTAAATACTCATAACTCTTCACCTATAACTTATCACTCATCACTTATAACTTATTGATATGTATTTTGAATTTTATCTGTTTGCTTTTATTACGGCAATTTTTCTGTCACTTCTCTTTACTCCCATAGTAGGAGCTCTTGCTATTAGATTTAATGCTGTTGAT
Organism: Deltaproteobacteria bacterium; assembly: GCA_048634875.1. Lineage (GTDB taxonomy): Bacteria > CG03 > SLGR01 > SLGR01 > JBDRKX01 > JAIVZN01. The sequence continues at coordinate 50,771 of JAIVZN010000002.1, forward strand.
AAACCATCAGGAAGAAAAATCCATAGAAAAGAGAGACCTCTCTGGGGCGGCATAGCTGTATTTGTCGGGATTTTTGGAACAGTATTTATTTTAAAAAGCGTAAATTCGGATTTCAGGGCACTTCTTTACAGCAATTCTTCCCATCTTTTAAAATTGTTTGAAGGCATCATAGTAGGTGCAATTGTAATTACTATTTTAGGAATCTTTGATGATTTAAAAAGTGTTGCACCAACAACAAAACTGCTCGGACAGATTATAGCCAGTATGATTGTAATACAATACGGTATAAGGATAAAAGGATTCAGTCTCCCGTTTACCTCCTCTTATTTTGAGGTTCCGCTTTATGCAGGCATTGTAATTACAGTGCTCTGGATTTTAATTTTTATAAATTCAATAAATTTATTAGACGGGGTTGACGGATTATCGACAGGAGTTATGGCCATTGCGACATTTATTTTTTTTGTTATTTCTTTTTACCAGTTCAATGTTCAAAATGATCCGCTGATAGTAGACAGGCTGAAGCTTGGAGCTCTCATCAGTCTGGTTCTTTCTGGCAGTTGTATTGGATTTTTAAAATTTAATTTTCCGCCGGCAAAAATATTCTTAGGAGATTCAGGCAGTCTTCTGTTAGGATTTATGGCAGGTGTAATTACTATAACCGGAATCTTAAAAATAGCAGCTACAGTTACATTAATAATACCATTAATAATCTTTGGTTTCCCTATTGTAGACGCAATTTTTTCTTTTGTGAGGAGGATATTTAAAAAAAAATCATTTATGGAAGCTGACAGGGATCATCTGCATCACAGACTCCTGTACAAACGCGGCTGGAATGCCAGAAAAGTGGTTATTAGAATATATATCATAACTTTTCTCTTAGGGGCAGTTGCAATTATAATTACAATGCTATGAGGAAGCGAACGCATGCCTAAGCATAGAGGAGTGAGCGACTGAATGTCTAAAAAAATTGTTATAGTATTTGGCACAAGACCTGAAGCAATAAAAATGGCCCCTGTGGTTGACGGGCTTAAAAAAAATAAAAATTTTATTTTAAAAACAGTTGTAACAGGACAGCACCGCAAAATGCTTGACCAGGCACTTGCTTTTTTTAATATAAAACCTGATTATGATTTAAATATAATGCTCTCTTCACAGTCCCTTCACATGGTAATTTCAAAATGTATTACAGGTTTAAGGGATATTTACGAAAAAGAAAAACCTGATATTGTTTTAGTTCACGGGGACACAACAACAACACTTGGCGCTGCCCTTGCTTCTTACTACAGCAGTATCCCTGTAGGGCATGTAGAGGCAGGCTTAAGGTCATCGGATGTTTTTAATCCATTTCCAGAGGAGCAGAACAGGCGGTTAACAGATGCCCTGTGTACATACCACTTTGCTCCCACACTGAAAAATAAAGAGAATCTGTTAAAAGAAAATATCTGTAAAAAAAATATTTTTGTAACAGGAAATACAGTAATAGATACTTTACTTGAAACTGCCCGGAAAAAAAGTAAACCTGAAAATGAAATTTTAAGAAATATCGCGCCATCAAGGAAAGTTGTTCTTGTTACTGCTCACAGGAGAGAAAACTTTGGTAATCCTTTAAAAGAAATATGCAGAGGATTGAAAAAATTAAGCGAAGAATTTAAAGATGTAGATTTTATCTACCCCCTGCATTTAAACCCCAATGTAAAAAACCCGGTAGAAAAACTACTAAAAAAAAGTAAAAATTTCATGTTAATACCGCCTGTTTCATATCCTGATATGGTATGGTTGATGAAAAGATGCTATTTTTGTTTTACAGATTCAGGCGGAATTCAGGAAGAAGCCCCTTCATTAGGTAAACCTGTCTTTGTTTTAAGAAAGGTAACAGAAAGACCTGAAGCTGTTGCGTCAGGGACAGTTAAAGTAATTGGAACAGATTCTAACAGGATATATAGATGGGGCAAGAAATTATTAACTGACAATAAAGTTTATGAAAATTTTTCAAAAGCTGTAAATCCATACGGTGACGGTAAAGCAAGCAAAAGAATAATTAATATTATTGAATATAAATTTGATTTCATAAAGAAAAAACCACGGGAATGGAAAATGTAGCTCTTTAGATAAAACTCTCTACTGTTTTTTTCATTCCTTCCTTAAAATCAACTTCTACCCTGTATCCTAATAATTTTTCAGCTTTTGAAATGTCTGCCTGAGTATGACGCACATCACCGGACCGGGGAGGCTGATACTCAAACGAAACTTCTTTCCCGGTGTTTTCTAATATCTCCCTGGCAACATCTAAAACACTGTAACGATTGTTACACGCAATATTAAACACTTCTCCTGATATATTTTCTGCCTCTGCCGCTAATAGATTAGCATTTACAACATTCTTTACATAGGTAAAATCCCTTGATTGTTTTCCGTCGCCATGAACTGTAAGAGGTTTATTTTCCATTGCCTGTTTTATAAATATTGGCACAACTGCGGCGTATTTCGACTCAGGACTTTGTCTTGGCCCGAATACATTAAAGTACCTTAAACTTACAGTCTCTAATCCAAAAGTATGTGAAAAAGCCCTGCAATAATGCTCACCTGTAAGTTTTGAAACAGCATAAGGTGAAATTGGAAGCGGTCTTTGTATTTCTTCCTTTGGAAGCTTCCTGGTATCGCCATATGCAGAAGATGATGATGCATATACAAACTTCTTTACTCCCCCTTCTCTTGCAGCAATAAGCAGATTTAATGTACCGTTAATATTAACATCATTGGTGGAAACAGGGTCATCTACAGACCTTGGCACTGAACGAAGCGCAGCCTGATGTAAAACATAATCGCACTTCTTACATAATTCATTCATTAAATCAATGTCCCTGATATCCCCTTCAACTAATTCTATATCACTAATTACACTGCTAAGATTATCTCTATTTCCAGTTGAAAAATTATCAACTACAATAACTTCTTTTCCTTTTTTTAGAAGGTCATCAACAATATGAGAACCTATAAACCCGGCTCCTCCTGTAACTAAATATTTCATTATATCCTCACTACTTTTGCTTTACCTTTTAATCTTAGAGTAACTCCCCGGCAGTCAACCACTGCTTTTGATTCTTTAAGCATTTTAATATAATCAAATTTTTCATGTGCTGTCACTATTACAACACAATCATATTCATTATAGTTTATTCTGTTATAAGAAATTCTTTTTACACCTGAAAAACTTCTCGCATAGGGATCGGTAAAAAACACCGAGGCGCTTAAATTCTTGAGTCTATCTACAATATCAAAGGCTGGAGATTCTCTTAAATCGCCTACATTTTTTTTGTAGCTTACACCCATTAGAAGTATCTTAGAATCTTTCACACATTTTTTATTTTCATTTAAAACTTTACTTATCTTTTCAACCACATACCCAGGCATTAACCTGTTTATTTCTTCTGCATAATCTATAAAACGGGGATAGAATAAATGGCTCTTTGCCTTCCATGCAAGAAACTGCGGGTCAACAGGTAAACAGTGCCCGCCAAGCCCGGGCCCCGGGTAAAACGGCATGAATCCAAATGGTTTTGTTGCCGCTGCCCTGATTATATTCCAGATATCAAGATTAAGTCTGCCACAGAGCATTGCCAACTCATTTATAAGGCCAATATTTACCGCTCTGAAAGTATTTTCAATTAACTTAACCATTTCTGCTTCTTCACATGAATTGACCGTTATTACCTTATCTACAACCTGCGCATATACTTCCTCTGCAAGATTGAGTGATTTTTTATCAATACCGCCAACAATCTTAGGAGTATTTTTTATTCCATAAAACTCATTACCCGGATCAACCCGCTCTGGAGAAAAAGCAACAAAAACATCTACCCCGCCTTTAAACCCTTTTTCTTCAAACTTAGGCAACAATATCTCTCTTGTAGTACCAGGATAAGATGTAGATTCAAGTACCACAAGTGTGCTTTCAGAAAGATTATTTGATACTTTTTCTGATGCTTCAATAATAAAAGACAAATCCGGTTCACGCGTCTTTCTAAGTGGCGTAGGAACGCATATTATTATTACATCCTGATTCTTAATTCCACTGTACCTGATTGTTGGAACAAATTTTTTATCTTTTATAATTTTAACAATATCCTCTCTGGAGACATCTTCAATGTAAGATTTACCTTCTTTTAGACTGCTGACTTTCTCATTTGAAACATCTACCCCTGTAACTTTAAATCCTGCCCTCGCAAACTCAACAGCAAGCGGCAGTCCTACATAACCCAAACCAATAATACAAATATTCGCCTTTTTAGTGAGAATCTTTTTCTTTAAAGCTTCATATCTCATAACTGCTCCCGTATAACTTTTCTGCTTCTCTCCATACATTTAATTGATTATCTTTAAATCCATTATCTTCTGGCGCAGTGTTAAATACAACAGACGCTGTAGCGGCAAAGCTTGTTTTTTTATCTATCTTCATTATTTTTACATTCTCCAATTTAAGTGAGTCCAACACAAGTTCAGTTATATCTGAAAGTTCGCCAGATCCTAATATTATGAAATTTCTTCTTCCACTGGTGTATTTTTCAAAAGCAAAATCCGTAATTTTTCCCTTTAACCTGTTTATAACAGAAAAACTTCTTTTCATAAACTTATAAGACTTATGCGCTTTCTCTCTTAATCCCCGTGGAGTAATAATATACTTCATTTTTTTTGCATTCAAACAACTGACTTTTATATATCCCTCTTTAATAAGACGGTTAACTAATATGTTGGTAAGTCCAAGAGACCGTCCAATATCTCTTGCAATATCTCTTTGAGATATATGCGGGTTTTTGTAAATACTATCTATTACTTTTAATTCTTTTGAATTTATATTATTGTTCATTTTTTGAACAATAATATGAAATTATTCTTCTTATGTCAAGTTGTTGCGTCAATTTGCTGTCAATGAAGTCTTGCCCGCGCCTCCCTTTCCACTGCTTTCATTTCTGCGTTCCCAATACAACAAAACTCCTCACCTGTTTCATCCCTTAATCCACTTTTTTCTGTTCTCCCCTGTCCTCTCTCCCGCCGCTGTATTCTTTACCTTCTATAACAGCATCTGTTCTGTCAATGCCATACCCTTTTTCTTTGCCTTCTCCGGGTTTGCACAGGCTTTCTCCACCCTTGAGCGTTCCATTAAGAATCCTGCTTACCACATCATCTATACTTCCTGATATTCCAAGCATAGCTTTTATACCTGACTCGCTAAAAAGACCCTGAGCCCGCATTCCCATTCCACCAGCAATAATATATTCCACTCCTTTTCCTCCTAAAAACTCAGGCAAATACCCGGGATGATGTCCAGGATTCTCAACAACCTCTTTGCCCGCCAATTTATCTCCGTCAACTTCCACGATTGTAAAAAGCGGACATCTCCCAAAATGAGCAGAAACTTCATTGCCGTCAGTTGAAATTGCAATTTTCATAAAAACCTCCTATTCCCATTTAACGTATTGTCAAAAACTTTAGCCAAAATTTTTGGCATTTCCTATCCTAAATCTTTACCCCGGCCCGTTACAACGGGCTGTCCTCTGGATAAATTTTTCTATTGAAAAATTTAGGTTAAATTCGCATATAAGCATATCAACTGCCTTTGTTCCTAAATATATACAACAGGAGGCAGCTTTTTGTCAACTGCCTCCTGTTAGTTCATCCTGCTTTTATTTATCTTTAGCAGCCACCTTTTCAAGAGTCTTTATGCGTTCCTGAATTTCATCCAGTTCCTGTTTGAGATATTCGCTCTCTTTTTTGAGAGCTTCTGCTTCCTGCTCGGGAGCCATCTCTACCGGACCATAATACGGCACCGCGCCTCCCCATGCAGGCAATCCGCTTGCTGCCCTTGCCCATCCGGGCTGACCGGTTGCGTAATACCAGTTTCTCCGACCGCGACCGCCACCACGGCCGCCACTTGCACCGCGACCAACAAATCCTCTCCCGGGGATCTGATTCATATATCCGGGTACTGGATAACCAGCGCAATATCCTACTGCTCTTCCTGTCATTGGCCCCATACCTCCAGGACCTGTTCCGTCTCCTCTTGGCATCTTAATCACCTCCTCTCTTTTTTATCTATTTACCCTGTTAGTATTATATATCCCCTCCATATTAATGATACTAATTATCATTATCATTGTCAAGTTTTTAGGACATATATAACCTTTAAAAAAAGAAATTTCAGAGGATACTTTAAGAAAGATGTGCGGGAAGAGAGTGCGAAGCACTCAAAAAAAATTTTCCAAAAATGTGGAAAACTCTGTATGGTGGCACCAACTTCTGTTAGAACGAACTTATTTTGAACAACTTGTTGCATAATCTCCTTGTTTAAAATTAACTACTATATTTATGAAAATATTTCCTTTGTGAAACACCAGTCATATCCATAAGCTTTTTTGCGATATCCATATCCTGTTGTACATGGTTTGCGTAAACAAACGGCACTAATTGATGAAACACAATTCATATTTTTAGCTTTACCATTTTCTACTAGCCACTTTGCTGCTGCATGCTGACTTGGAAATACTCTTAAAATTTCCCCCGACTGTAAATCTATCATACAAACTTCTTTACTTGTTTTCGCTGCGGCAGCTTTAGCTCTTTTTTGTGCATTGGCTTGCGC
>JAIVZN010000003.1:0-49201 GCA_048634875.1 Deltaproteobacteria bacterium
CCTCTCAAAAAGTATATAAATACCATTTAGAGGAATCTTATTTTCATCAAAAGGAAAACAGTGCTTTTCAACATTGTCCAACAATTTGTGTAATTTTGTGCATTCCTTACTCATTATCAACTCTTTCTTTAAGATATCTTAGTTGCTTTCCAATTCCTAAACCTTGCATGGGTACACTATAATGGTTTATATATTGAATCAGATACTTCCTATATTTTTCTCCGGCAAGGAATACAATATTATCTGCTGCTGTATCAGCATATTGTGATAATTGTATTATGACTTTTTCCGCCCACCCACTTACTTCTAATGTTGACATTTTATTAAGAGATTTATCATATGGTGCGATTACTGTATCTAACCCCAACAACCCATATTTAGCCGAAAGAATAAATATATTTTGTGGTTTTAATTTTCTTGCATACCTGAGATTTAATTTAAAGAGTGTACTAATATACAAATCTTTAGCTCTTGCTGAATAAGCTAGTTTTTTACTTGCACAGGATATTAAAACAATTTTTGCCATTATTATTAAACTTATTTTATTTCATTTTTCCATTTTTTTATTTTCTTGATATCTTCTTCTGTGAATACAGGATAATTTTTATAGTCTCTTTTAGGTTTAACCCATCCCTTTTTTATCCAATAGTAAAGCCCCTGCCGGGTTAATCCTAACTCTTTTGCGGCTTTTGAAACATTATATAGCTTTTTCATAATAGTAAGTATACAATACTTTACACTTTTTGTCAAATACATTTTTTAATCGTGCGGTGGCGAGGAAACAATACAACTGGTTTTTAAGCTATAATTAGGGAGTTATAGCTGCGGATTGCCTTTAAGCAATACGCAAAAACATAAAAATCGCTGACAAGAACATTTTTTCTTTTGATTTTTTCGCCCTATTCAATTTCTTTTATTTTGAAGAGATTAGCAAACGCAGTTTGCCCGAAAATATTTTCAGAAAAAGGAGGTTAAACACATTAAAAAATCCGTCTATATCAAAACTTTCGGCTGTCAGATGAATAAAGCTGATTCAAGCAGACTGGAAGGACTGCTTGAATCTAAGGGGTACAGTTCTGTAGATAAAGCTGAATCTGCGGATGTGATAATTTATAACACATGTTCAGTAAGAGAGCATGCTGAGCAAAAAGCAATGAGTCATGTGGGCAGGTTGAAGTTTTTAAAAATCAGAAGACCTGAGATTAAGATATGTGTTGTCGGTTGTATGGCGCAGAGAAAAAAGAAAGAAATAATTAGCAGTCTTCCGCATGTAGATTTAGTTATAGGCCCTTCCACCATGTTCAGGTTGCCCCGGTTAATTGAAAATGGAAACAAGGGAGTCTTCCTTGATACAGAAGAAACAGTTAGAGAGTTTCCTTCGCATGTTACAGATAGTTCAAAAAATTATATAGAGTTTGTTCCTGTAATGAAAGGGTGTAATAATTTCTGCAGTTACTGTATCGTTCCTTATGTAAGAGGCAGGGAACAATACCGCAAAAAAGAAGAAATTATTGCTGAGTGCAACAAGCTTGCTGATAGAGGTGTTATAGAAATAATGTTATTAGGACAAACTGTTAATTCACATCCTGACTTTATTGATATTTTAAAGAGTGTATCTGAAATTAATGGAATTAAAAGGGTAAGGTTTATCACTTCTTATCCCGGCAAAGTTAATAATGAGTTAATAGATTTAGTGGCAGGTAATCCGGTTTTGTGTAATTACTTCCATGTTCCGCTTCAATCAGGCTCTGACAGGGTATTAGAAAAAATGAACAGGAACTACACAGTAAGTAAATATATGAAGATTGCTGAATATATCAGAAAAAAAATTCCGCAGGCATCTATATCAAGCGATTTTATTGTAGGATTTCCCGGAGAGTCGGAACAAGACTTTCAAAAGACTCTAAATATGATTCAAAAAGTACAGTTTGACCAGTCTTTTACTTTTAAGTATTCTCCAAGACCTTTAACTATGGCGTCAAAATGGAAAGATGATATTCCGCTAAAAATTAAAAAGGAGAGATTGTCCAGGCTGAATGAATTGTGTACAAAGATTTCTCTTGAAAGAAACAAGAAATTAGAAGGTGAAATTTTAGAAGTCATATCTGAAGGAAATAATACAGGAAGAAGCGAACATTATAAGATTGTTTTCTTTAACGGTAAACCTGCAAATCCTCCGGAAATAGTAAAAATTAAAGTAACTCAAGGTCTGCCGCATTCACTTAAAGGTGAAAGGATTTGACTAAAACCTGAAAAATATTTAAAGTTATAAGCAGTAAGTTATAATTAAAGAAGGTAATAGGTAACGGGGAATGAAATCTAATACCTAATACCCATTACCCAATACCCAAATTTATGGGAGGAATATATGAATGATGATAGAAGGGTACATAGAAGACTTCAGCTTACCTTATCTATTGCCCAGCCAATAAGACTTGAAATTTCTTCGGATCAACATGAAGATATGATTCCCGGCATTATAGTTAATATATCGGCTGGAGGGATGGCTCTAATTGTGTTTCATAAGCTTCCTGCAAATAGTTTTATTGAATTTAACCTTGAATTCATGGGAATTGAAGAACATCTGAGAGGCGAGGTTGTACGGGAAGAAGAAAAATTTGGAAAAACTTTTTTAGTAGCTGTAAAATTTGACAGGGTTGTTGACAAATTGAAAAATACAATAGAGAAGATGGCAGAAGATTTTGATATTTGCGAATTAAGATACCTTATGAAGGGAAAGGATGCCTGTTTTCCAGACTGCAGTTTTTATCCCTTATGCGCTAAAAGAATACGAAAAGATAAAGGAGAGAAAGATACAAAATGAATCAATTTAAATTATTAATAATAATACTGTTTGCTTTTTTAGTTGCTATTTTTGCAGTTTCTAATCCGCAGAGCGCTTCGCTTTATTTTTTTGGAAAGAAAATTATCCCTGAGATTTCAATGGTTATTATTGTTTTAGGCTCTGTACTTATGGGAGTTATTCTTACAGCAATTCTCGGATTTTTATCTCAGGCAAAACTTAAAAACCAAATTTCAAAATTAACAAAAGAAAACGAACAGTTCAAAGAAAAAGAGGCAAAACTACAGTTAAAAATAAGAGCATTTGAAGAGAAGTTTGAAGAATCTGATAAAGAAAACGATTCCTAAGTGGTTAAAGAAACACCTCTTGTAAAACAATATCAAAAGATAAAATCCCAGTATCCCGATACTTTTTTATTTTTCCGGTTAGGTGATTTTTATGAATTATTCGGAGACGATGCAATCCATGCTTCTAAAATCATGGAAGTTACTCTTACCAAGCGACAGGAGATGCCACTCTGTGGTGTGCCATACCATTCTGCTACAAAATATATTAAAAAACTATTAAATAAATCAAAAAGTGTAGCTATCTGCGAACAGACAGAGGATCCGTCCGAGGCAAAAGGAATAGTTAAAAGAGAAGTAGTCAGAGTCATTACCCCGGGAACAATTATTGAAGATGAATTACTTTCTGAAGACTCAAATAATTTTCTTGTTTCCATATCAAAAACTTTTTCAAAATTCGGAATTGTATTCCTGGATATTTCTACAGGGGATTTTATGGGGTGTGAGGTAGATGATATCAACTCCCTGGAAGCAGAACTCTCACGCCAGAGGGTAAGGGAGGCGGTTATACCGGTTGACAGTGATGAGTTGGACAGTTTTTTAACAAAACAGTTTGCAGAGGTTACTGTAACTAAAAAGGACTCATGGTATTTCAATGTTAGTAAGGCAGGTGACAGTATAAAAAGTTACTTTAATCTTTCCACTTTAAAAGGCTGGGAACTTGATAAGTATCCTTCAGTAACTGCGGCATGCGGCGGACTGATTCAGTATTTATCAGAAACTCAAAAGGACAGAAAAGTCACCTTGAAGAAATTCAGGATATATACAGTTGATGAAAAAATGATATTAGACAGAAAGACCCAGGAAAATCTTGAATTAGTAAAGAATTTACATGACGGTAAAAAGAAAAATACTTTGTTTGAAGCGCTGGATTTCACAGATACAGCAATGGGAATGAGAAAACTTGTTCAATGGATTTTAGGGCCGCTTAAAGATATAGATAAAATAAGAATGAGGCTGAACAGCGTTGAGGAATTAATTCAGAAACCAGAAATTTCTCTAACCATTTCGGAGCTTCTTAATAAAACAAGCGATATGGAGAGAATAATAGGAAAGGCAAATTTTGGAAGCTGTAATGCAAGGGACATGACAGGTTTAAAAGAATCACTTAAAATCATACCCGCGTTAAAAGAACTTCTTAAAAGCTTTAATTCCGGGCTGATAAAGTCTATGGAAGATAAACTTGCTCCGCTTAATAATATAGTTGATGAACTGGAAAAAGCAATAAAAGAACCGCCGCCCCTGACTGTTAAAGAAGGCAATATAATTAAAAGGGGCTACAGCGCCCGGCTTGATGAACTTATGGATATTACATCCGGGGATAAAAAGTGGGTTTTAGAACTTGAAGAAAGAGAACGCCGAAGATTAAATATCCCGAAATTGAAGGTAGGTTACAACAAAGTTCACGGTTACTACATTGAAATCACCAGGTTGCATTCAAATAAAGTTCCGCCTGAATACCGGCGTAAACAAACTCTAATTAATTCTGAAAGATATATTACAGAAGAACTTAAAAACAGGGAAAATTCAATACTTGGCGCTGAAGAAAAAAAAATAGCGCTTGAATACAAAATATTCTGCGGATTGAGAGATATGGTGTCGGGTTATAATCGGATGATACAGCAAAATTCGGAGATTATAGCTCAGATTGATGTTTTAAGCAGTTTTGCCCGGGTTTCAAAAAAATATTCATATTCAAAACCGCATGTCGGCAACTTCAACGAGATTACTATTAAAGAAGGAAGGCACCCTGTAGTAGAAAAGAATATGGCAGTTCATGAGTTCATCCCGAATGATACGCTTTTAGATAAAGATGAGAATCAGATATTAGTAATAACAGGACCGAATATGTCAGGTAAATCAACATACCTCAAACAAACTGCCTTAATTACAATAATGGCTCAGATGGGTTGTTTTGTTCCTGCATCCCTGGCGCATATCGGAATAACGGACCGGATATTTACAAGAATCGGAGCAAGCGAGAATCTTGCAGGCGGAGAATCCACATTTATGGTAGAGATGACCGAAGTTGCTTCAATCTTAAATAATGCTACCGATAAGAGCCTGCTTGTTTTGGACGAGGTTGGAAGAGGAACTTCAACTTTTGACGGTATAAGTATTGCATGGGCGGTAATTGAAGAAATAGCCAGGATTAAAGGAAGAACGCTTTTTGCCACACATTATTTTGAATTAACTGAACTTGCCGGATACATGAAAAATGTCAAAAATTATAATTTTGTAGTCCGTGAGTGGGAAGATAAAAAGAAAGTTGTTTTTTTAAGAAAATTACAACCCGGCAGTGCTGATAAATCATACGGCATACACTGCGCCCAGCTTGCAGGAGTACCTAAAAATGTCATCCAAAGAGCATGGGACATTTTTAAAACACTACAGGAAGAACAATTTGATGATCAGGGACTGCCTAAAGCAGCGCATAACGCCCAAGAAAGCCAGTTGAGTTTTTCAGGTGAATTAAAGAAAGATGATGAATACAGGGAAAAAATTAAAAATATTGATTTAAACAGGATAACGCCAATAGAAATTTTAAACGAAATGAAAAAATGGCAACTGGAGATTGAAAATGATTAAATTACTTTCAAAGGAAGTTGTAGAAAAAATTGCAGCAGGTGAGGTAGTAGAACGGCCTGCTTCTGTAGTGAAAGAGCTCCTTGAAAACTCCTTGGACGCAGGCGCTACAAGAATTGAAATAAATTTTGAAGGCAGCGGCGTAACTAATATTTCTATTTCAGATAACGGAACTGGAATGAGCGAGGAAGAACTAAAACTTGCTTTTAAAAGACACGCTACTTCAAAAATAAGTAATATTGATGATTTAAATAATATAAGCACTTTAGGATTCAGGGGAGAAGCTCTTCCTTCAATTGCCGCAGTGTCTTGTGTTACAGTTTCATCAAGAACTCCTGAATCGGACCATGCTCACACATATAAAATTTCCGGCGGAGAAGCGCCTGCAATGGAGATAGCTGCAAGAGCACCCGGCACTACAGTTAAAGTTGAAAATATTTTCTTTAATGTTCCTGTCCGAAAAAAATTTTTAAAAGCAGAGGTTACAGAAAGAAGAAACATAATAGCAACTGTTGAATCTTTAGCCCTGACAAGAGCCGATGTTGCTTTTATACTAAAATCAGGCGCAAAAAAGATTTTTGATTTTTCTCCTTCATCTTCCAAGGAACGGTTTTTACATGTTTTTGGCAGGAAACTTAAAGATTTAATAATTAAATTGGAATTTGAGAACCCTTTTATTAAAATATCAGGATTTATAACAAAGGCTGAAACAAGTTTCATTGACCGCAAAAAAATGCATATTTTTATAAACAACAGGCCTGTATATTCTCCGCTTATAATGCACGCAATTTCTCGGGGCTGCAACTCATTTATACCTCAGGGCAGATACCCTGCCTGTATGTTAAATATAGGGATAAAGCCTGAATTAGTAGATGTAAACATTCATCCCTCAAAGAAAGAAGTAAGGTTTGTAAATCAACAGGGAATCCACGAAATTTTATCAAAAGTTATAACAAGTGAACTCAGCAGGACTTCCATGAAAATAGATATCACCCTCCCTGATAAGAGAGAATATACAACACCTGCTAAACGCCCCGGTGTTTTTAAGGTGAAAGACAGTCAGTTACATTATTTAAAAGACATAGATCTAACCAGGTTAACAGAGTTTTCATTTGCCGGCCAGAAAGAAGAAAAACAGGATGAACCTGCAGGAAAGATAATTCCAAGGTTTCAGTGGAAAAATAAGTATATCATTGCTGAAGACGACAAAGGTATACTGGTAATTGACCAGCATACTGCATGGGAACGAATAAACTATGAAAGACTAAAATCTCAGTTTAAGAAGGAAAGTATATCTTCTCAGGGCACTCTCATCCCGGAAGTTTTAGAACTTGAATCTTCCTTTTCAGAAGTGCTTATCTCTAAATTAGAACTGCTGAAAAAGTTCGGCATTTATATAGAAGAGTTTGGCCCTAATACATTTAAGGTAACCGGTATACCTTCCACTATAGGAAAACGCCGGATAAACGATATGATTGAAAATATTATAAGTCTTTTTGAAGCCAGAGGCACTCCACCTGATACTGATGAGTTAAATGATGAATTAATAAAGATAATTGCCTGCAGGTCTTCAATTATGGCAGGAGACAAAATGTCCGGGGAAGAAGTAACATCTATGATTGCAATGTTAAATGAATGTTTAGTTCCTCACCGCTGTCCGCATGGAAGACCTGTTACTATACGGATTACAGAATCAGAACTTGATTCAAAGTTTATGAGATGAAAGATGTAATTATAATAACAGGGCCAACTGCAAGCGGTAAAACCTGCCTTGCTCATCTGTTAGCCAAAAGTATCGGCGGAGAGATAATAATTGCGGATTCCATGAAAGCCTATCGCGAAACTGATATTGCTACTTCAAAGCCTCCTGAAAGTTACCGCAAGGAAATAAAATATCACTTATTAAGTATTATTGACCCTGCCCGGGAATACGATGTCGGATCATTTTACAAAAATGCCTGTATAATAATTGATAATTTACACAAAAAAAACATATTGCCAATTATATCGGGCGGGACATCGCTTTATATCTCAAAATTAACCGACGGACTGGCTGAAATCCCTAAAATTCCTGAAAGTATAAAAAATGAGTTAGAACAAAAACCAACAGAAATTTTATATGAGGAATTAAAGAAGGTAGATTTAGTTAGAGCTGAGAAGCTCCATCCTAATATGAAAAAAAGAATAATACGAGCACTTGGAGTATATAAATCAACAGGTAAAAGAATGAGTAAATTGATGCTTGATACAGTGCCTCCATCTTATAATTTTATAATTTTAGGTATAAGGTGGGACAGGGAAAAACTCTATGAAAGAATCAATAAAAGAGTGGATAAAATGATTAAAGCGGGTCTTGTAGATGAAACTCAAAATCTTTATAAAAAGTACGGGCAGAATGCACCGGTATTTGAAGGGCTCGGCTACAGACAATTATTGCCGTATATAAAAGAAGAGATAAATCTTGAACAGGCAATTGAAGATATAAAGCAGGCTACCAGAAATTACGCAAAAAGCCAGTTAACATGGTGGAGAAACAAAGATTTAATCTGGTTAAACGGCGAAAAATTGAAAAAAAATGATGATTGTAATATTTTTTAATATATTGTAAAGTGAATAAAGCGACGAATGGAGGTAATATGCAAGCTAAAATAAACGAATTAAAACCGGAAGATTTAAGATCTGAATGTGACCCTAAAATATTTAATTTTAAAACTACTGCTGATATAAAAGACGCCGATGTAATAATTAACCAGGATAGAGCAATGAAAGCCATTGATTTTGGACTCAACATTAAAAGTAACGGTTTTAATTTATATATATCAGGAATACCTGCTACAGGCAGAAATACAATGGTTTTAAAAAAGATCAAAAAAATTGCAGAAAAAGAACCTGTTCCTGAAGATATATGTTATCTTCATAATTTTAAAAACAACGACGAACCAAATGTACTGAAATTACCTCCTAAAATGGGAAGCCAGTTAAAAAAAGACATGGAAGAGTTGATAAAAGAACTGGAGATAGAAATACAAAAAGCTTTTTCAGGAAAAGACTATGAAGATAAAAAGAAGGAAGTTTTAGCAAAAATTAGAATTGAAAAGGAGAAAATATCCGCTGAATTAGAAAATGATGCTAATTCAAAAGGATTTATGATACAGCAGTCTTTAACAGGATTAGTAGTTATAGCCTTAAAAGCTGGAAAACCAATGAAAGATAGAGATTACGCAAAATTATCTGAAAATGAAAGAAGGAATCTTGATAATGCGCAAAAGGAACTTCATGAAAAAATTCATGATTTCTCCAGAAAAATAAGAGATATTCAAAGAAGAATGAAAAACGAAATAGAAGAACTTGATAAAAAAATTGTATTTTTCACAATGTGGCTTTTAATAGATGACATAAAAAATAAATATAGAGCTTACAAAATAATTATTCAGCATTTAGATAATGTAGTAAAAGATATCCTTGATAACTTAAGTTACTTTAAAAAATATGAGGCAGATGAACAGCAGCTTCTTATGCCTGCAGAGGATTCCAGGAAAAAATTACTTATTAAATACAAAGTTAATCTCCTTGTTGACAACTCTCTTACAAAGGGCGCTCCTGTAGTAGTTGAAGATAATCCGACATACTATAATCTTATAGGAAAGATAGAACACATTGCTCAGATGGGAGTTTTATCAACAAATTTTACCATGATTAAACCGGGTTCAGTCCTGACGGCAAACGGAGGTTATTTAGTATTACAGGCAATGGACATTTTAAAAGAATATTTTTCGTGGGAGGCTTTAAAAAAAGTTATAAAATACAAAAAAGCAAAAATTGAAAACCTCAGCGACAGGTATGGACTTATTGCTACTACCACATTAAAACCAGAACCTGTATCTGTTGATTTAAAAGTTATAATAATCGGCAACCCATATATATATCAGTTATTTTATATTTACGATGAAGATTTCAGAAAACTTTTTAAGATAAAGGCAGATTTTGATACAAGTATAAAAAAATCAAAAAGTGTTCTTAATAAGTATGCCCAACTTATAGCGACAAAATGCAAAGAAGAGAATTTACTTCCTGTTAAAAATGATGCTGTAGCAGAGCTCATTGATTATAGCTCAAGAGTAAGTGAACATAAAGAGAAGCTGACCGCAAAATTCCTTGAAGTTGAAGATATCTTAAGGGAATCTAACTACTGGGCAAAAAAAGATTCTGCAAAGGTTATTAAAAGAAAGCATGTAAAAAAAGCTCTTGCAGAAAAAATATACCGCTCTAACATGATAGAAAGCAAAATTCAGGAACTAATCAAAGAAAATACAATATATATTGACACGGATGGTAAACTTGCAGGCCAGATAAACGGGCTTGCCGTTCTTGATATGGGCGATTATGTATTTGGTAAACCATCAAGAATAACTGCAAAGACATTTATAGGAAAAGGTGAAGTAATAAACATTGAAAGAGAAATAGAATTAAGCGGAAAAATTCATTCTAAAGGAGTGATGATTTTAAGCAGTTATTTAGGACATACATTTGCCCAGGATAAACCTCTTACTTTTTGCGGCAGTATCTGTTTTGAACAACTTTATGATGAAATAGACGGCGACAGCGCATCAAGTACGGAATTATACTGTTTGCTTTCTTCTCTTTCCGAGGTGCCGCTCAGACAGGATATTGCAGTTACAGGTTCAGTTAATCAAAATGGTGAAGTTCAACCTGTAGGCGGCATAAACGAGAAAATTGAAGGGTTTTACAAAGTCTGTAAAATAAAAGGCATAACCGGCAAACAGGGTGTTATGATACCTCACAGTAATATAAAGCATTTAATGTTAAATGATGAAGTAGTAAAAGCTGTTAAAGAAAATAAATTTCACATCTATCCGGCAAAAACTATTAAACAGGGCATAGAAATATTAACCGGAATTAAAGCAGGAATCAGAAGAAAAGACGGGAAGTTCCAGAAAGGAACAATCAATTACATGGTTGATAAAAAACTGAAAGAATACGCAGATCTGTCATATAAGTTCGGCAAAGAAGAAAAATGAATTTAATTGAAATAATAATATCAGGCGTATTACAGGGATTTACAGAGTTTTTGCCTGTCAGCAGTTCAGGTCATTTAGTAATATTTCAAAATATTTTAAAAATAAACCAGCCCGGAATTACCATGAATATTTTTCTTCATACAGGAACACTGCTGTCTGTAATAGTAGTTTTCAGAAAAGATATTATGAAATTAATTATCGGCTTTTTAAAAACTTTTAAAAAAGAAAAAACAGATTATGGAAAATTATCGTGGCTGATATTAGCTGCAAATATTCCGGCAGGAGTGGTTGGAATATTATTCAGGGATAATATAGAAAAAATTTTTACGAGCAGTTATTCAGTTTATATATTTTTGATCATAACAGGTATTTTTTTGTTTATAAGTAAATTTTGCAGGAATGATAAATTAGATATAAAGAATTTAACTTTACTAAAATCTCTGATAATAGGAATCGGGCAAATGGCGGCTATTTTACCCGGAATTTCAAGGTCAGGAATAACTATTACTACAGGCTTACTTCTTAAACTAAAAAGAGAGGATGCAGTAAAATTTTCTTTTTTTATCATGCTCATAGCAGTTGCAGGAGCAACCGGGCTTGAGATTACAAAGTTAGATATGGCATCAATTAATATTGCCGAACTGATAACAGGAATATTTATTTCATTTATTACAGGTTATATAGCTATAAAAATTTTATTAAGAATAGTTAGAAACTATAAGCTTCATTATTTTTCATATTACTGTATTTCTGTCGGAATTATAGGAATTTTACTAAGTTAAAAGGCAAGGTTTGACCCCCGTAATTCTAAAGAGTTTCGGGGTTGATACACGAAAGTTAGAACTCATTACCTGGGAATAATGCGAGATTTTGTTCCTTAATGAGAATGTTTCTTTTTACCCTTATGATAAAGAATAAAAATAGCCAAGATGGCTACAATAGAAAGAATGATAAAAAGGATACCTACAGCAGTCATAATTATATCTCCTCTTTTTCTAAAGTTAGACCTAATATGAAGAATAATACTGTCATAATTATTCCAGAAATGAATACCCAAAGTTTAAATTCCTTTCCGGCGATGAGTTGTCCAACTACTGATAATGTAAATACAACTTTGCTTAAGTCATATACATATTTTGCAAGACTATCTTTCTGCTTTTTATTGAGCATCATTTCTAATTTATTTTTATCATATATGAAAAATTTTGTCAAATTGTTATTTTAGGCTTTTATTGGAAGACTATATAAGGAGAGGATATTATGAAGAAGAAAATTGAGGAAATGGAAATACAAACAATAGATGAAATTTATGGCGAGCAGGTATTCAGCCTTAAAAATATGCGTAACTTTCTTTCAGAAAAGGCGTATAATTCATTAAGAGCAACAATAAAAAAAGGGCATCCTATTGACCCGACTATTGCAGATGAAGTAGCTGATGCTATGAAGATCTGGGCTGTCCAAAAAGGAGCAACTCATTTTACTCACTGGTTCCAGCCTCTGACAGGTACAACTGCCGAGAAACATGATTCATTTATATCTCCTGACGGCGAAGGCGGTGTTCTTCTCAAGTTTAAGGGAAAAGAACTTATCCAGGGCGAACCGGATGCTTCAAGTTTCCCTTCAGGCGGGTTGAGAGCTACCTTTGAAGCGAGGGGTTATACCGCATGGGACCCGACAAGTCCTGCTTTTATAAAAAAAGGTGAAAAAGGGTCAACACTGTGTATTCCGACAGCATTTTATTCTTATAACGGCGAAGCTCTTGATAAGAAGACCCCTCTGCTCAGGTCTATTAACGCTCTTTCAAAACAGGTCTGCCGGTTGAGTAAACTTTTCGGCATAGATACAAAGAATAAACGTATCTATACTACAATGGGGGCAGAACAGGAATATTTTCTTATTGACAGGGGTTTTTATGAGAGCCGTCTGGATCTCATTCAAACAGGACGAACACTTTTTGGAAGAGTGCCTGCAAAACACCAGCAGATGAATGATCATTATTTTGGCGCAATAAAAACCAGGGTAATGTCTTTTATGGATGACCTTGACCGTGAACTCTGGAAATTAGGCATCCCGTCAAAGACCCGTCACAATGAAGTATGCCCGGCTCAATTTGAAATAGCGCCTGTTTTTGAAGAGTTAAACCTTGCAGTTGACCATAATATGTTAACAATGGAACTCTTACAGCAGGTTGCTGAACGGCATGGTTTTGTATGCCTGCTGCATGAAAAACCTTTTGCAGGCGTAAATGGTTCAGGCAAACACAATAACTGGGCGCTCAATGGACCTGACGGAAAAAACTGGATGAGCCCCGGTGACAGCCCGCACGAAAATGCCAAATTTCTTACAATTATCTCGGCGCTTATAAAAGCTATTGATACTCACGCAGATATACTGAGAGCTTCGGTTGCTACTGCGGGCAATGACCACAGATTAGGCGCTAATGAGGCGCCCCCTGCAATTCTTTCTATCTTTCTCGGTGAACAGTTGTATAATATTATCGAGCAGATCATGAAAGGACAGGCTATGAGTTCAGAAAAAGGCAAAACAATAGAAATTGGCATTTCTTCGCTTCCGCCTTTAGCCCGCGATGTAACTGATCGTAACAGAACTTCACCTTTTGCATTTACCGGCGACAAATTTGAATTCCGCGCACTAGGTTCTAACCAGAACTGCGCAGATGCAAACATAGTTTTAAATACTATTGCCGCTGATGCTATAGAAGAAATCTGCACTCAATTAGAATCTGATATAAAATCCGGAAAAAACTTTAATGAGTCGCTACAGGCAATCTTACAAAAGATAGTAAAAAAACACAGCCGTATCCTGTTCAACGGTGATAACTATACCGAGGACTGGCATAATGAAGCTAAAAAACGAGGACTGCTTAATTTAAAGACAACTCCTGAGGCTCTTGAAGTAATGAAAGAAGAAAAAAACATAGCCCTGTTTGAAAAACATAGAGTTCTTTCAAAACCAGAATTTATTTCGCGCTACGAGATATATAAAAAACAATATATGCAGACAATCCTGATAGAAGCCGGCGTAGCTCTGAATATGACAAAGACTATGATTATTCCTGTGGCATTAGAATATCAAAATGTGCTTGCCGGTACTATTAAAAGCGTAAAAGATTGTGGCTGTGAAATAAGAAATACAGAGAAATTATTGAAGGAAATCTGCAGATTGACTGAGAATGCATTGGTCGGGACCAAGCAGCTTGAAGATTCTATTAAACATAACTCTGCCGAACAAATGATTTCTGCCATGAACGAGCTGCGCAAGACAGTTGATGGACTGGAAGGCCTTCTGCCTGATGATAACTGGCCTTTGCCGACATACGCAGAAATGATGTTTATGATATAAGGAGAATATTTTATGTTTGGTAGAAAAAAAGAGAGAGAAGTAAAAAATTTAATTATGGAACATTTAAAAAAAGTATCCCAGACACTTGAAAATATGATGCTGGCTATGGAACATTACATTAAAGGGGAATGCGAATCTGCCAGAAGTGAATCTTATGATGTGCATCTATTAGAAACAGAAGCTGATTCCAAAAGAAGAGAAATTATTGAAAAACTTTATCTTGGCGCCTTCATGCCAATACTGCGGGAAGATCTGATACGGTTAGTTGCGCATCAGGACAAAATTGCAGACAGAGCAGAAAGCTGCTGTGATTTTTGCCTTTCCCAGCGGCCGCAGGTTACTGAAAAATACAGGGATACTTTTCTCAAATTACTGAGAGAGTCCACTAAAACTTTTCAGCCTTACAGAGAGGCAATTGAAGGCATGTTTGATGAAAATAAAAGTTATGAAACAACAAAATCAAAAATACACGAAGTCAACACACAGGAAGAAATAGCTGATACCGTAGAATGGCAATTAACAAAAGATATCTTTGCGTCATCTCTTGATTTAGCTCACAAAATACACCTGAGGGAGTTCATCTTTCATATTGTAACAATTTCCGATGTCATTGAAGATGCAGCCGACGATATTGATTTGCACATTATAAAACACCAGATTTGAATACTGAAAATTAATGTTTAAATTTTTTCCGGGAATATATATGGGCTGGGGGCTTGGAGCTAATGATGCAGCTAATGTTTTCGGGCCGCAGACACATTCGGGCACAATAAGCTTTTCCTGGGCTGTCAGATTAACAGCTATCTTTGTTATACTTGGCGCTGTCTTAGAAGGAGACAAATGTTTCGCCCAGATAGGAGGATTAACTTCTTCATGCAGCCTGGCAGAAGCCTCTTTAGCTATATTAACAGGTGCTGTTACAATACATATTATGAGTTTTCTGAAGCTTCCTGCCTCTACTAGTCACGCTATTGTCGGCTCTCTAATTGGAGTAAGTTTAGCTTATGGCAGAGAGATTAATATGGGACGGCTCGGTAATTCTATTATTTCGTGGATTGTAACACCTGTTTCCGCTGCCTTACTTGCCGCTATCCTCTACCATCTACTCAATGTATACTGGTCAAAAAAAATAAAGAATTTCATGCTTTTTAACCGTATTGTAAAAATTGCCTCAATTTTAATCGGTTGTTACGGCGCTTATTCCTTAGGCGCCAATAATCTTGCCAATGTTGTCGGGCCATATGTGGGTATTGGCGCCTTATCAGCATTCCGGGGGCAGATTATAGGAGGTGTGGCAATTGCTGTTGGGGTGCTTACTTATTCAAAAAATGTAATGGGTACTGTAGGAAGAGGAATTACTGCTTTAGATCCGTTCAGCGCTTTAGTTACCATATTAAGCGGGGCTATTGTTCTTCATTTTTTTGCTCAGTTAGGAATCCCTGTTTCTTCTTCCCAGGCTATTGTCGGAGCTGTTTTAGGGGTGGGGCTACTGAAGGGAGCCAGGACAGTAAGCTATAAAAAATTATTTCAAATATTCATTGGATGGATGGTAACTTTAGGCGGCTCCATTGCTTTTGCAGCATCTGTGGCCTGCCTCTACAAAATATGTACCAAAAATTAAATAATAAACTGATAAATATACTTACCGGCATAGTCGGCAGGGAAAATATTCACACAGAACCTGCAGACATTGAACCATTTGCAAGGGATGAAACCCTTAATGCGTATTTCCCTCCCGAGGCAGTGGTGTATCCGCAAGACAACCGCCAGATTCAGGAAATATTAAAACTTGCAAATGCTGAAAATTTTCCTGTAATACCCCGTGGCGGAGGCACAGGTTTGACAGGAGGCGCATTAGCTGCGAGTGGCGGTGTAGTTATTGTTTTTGAACGGTTTAACAGGATTATAGATATAGATACAGATAACCGGATGGCAGTTTGCCAGCCGGGTGTTATTAACGGGGTACTCCAGAGCGAATCAGAAAAAGTAAATCTTTTCTATCCGGTTAATCCTGCGTCAATGGATTCCTGCACATTAGGAGGAAATGTAGCTGAGGCTGCAGGAGGAGCGAATACAGTAAGATACGGCACAACAAGAAATTATATAACAGGGATAAGTGCTGTAACAGGCAGCGGGAACAACTGGTGCGCAGGCGGAAAAGTAGTAAAAAATTCAACAGACATGAGCCTCATACAACTTATGTGCGGCAGTGAAGGAACTTTATCAATCTTTACTGAACTGATTTTCAGGTTAATCCCGAAACCTGTAAAAACCATATGGATTATTGCGCCGTTTAAGGATATTTACAGGATACCTTTAACTGCAGGAAAAATATTCCTGGAGAATTGTAATCCTACAATGGTAGAGCTTATGGATTCTTCCACGCTTTCTTTATGCAGTTCTTATTTAAAGATGGATATACAGTTCAGTGAATATCATCAGCTTTTAGTTAGATTTGATTCAAATAACCCTGATGAATTAAAGAAATTATCCGTTAAAATTGGACAGTTATGTCTTGAAAACGGCGCAGAAGATGTGTTGATAGCAGAGACAAAAACAGAACAGGAAAAAATATGGAAAATTAGAAGTTCAATTCACGATGCCATTGTAAATGAAGCAAAATCCGTATGTGAAGAAGATGTTGTTGTTCCTGTCCGAAGAGTTACAGAACTCATAAAAAATGTGCACGCAATTTCCGATAAACATGGAATGCTGCCCGTGATTTTCGGCCATCTTGGAGATGGAAACATGCATCTCAATTTTATTTCAAACGGCAATGAATATTCCCATGAAAAGATTAACAGGCTAAGAGAGGATGTCTTTAAAACTGCGCTGAATTTAGGCGGAAAACTTTCAGGTGAACACGGTATCGGTATTTCCAAGAAACCATTTTTTGGAAAATTCATGGACACCGGTTATATAAAACTATTAAAAAAAATAAAAAGAGATTTTGATCCAAATAATATTCTCAATCCTGGTAAGATTTTTGATTAATCCAGCCCTTCCATTACTTACAGTGTTCTTTTTATTTCATTTAACACAGAAAATTATAAATTAGCGACTTTCCTGTTTTTTGAAAAAAGCTCCAATTAAAGTATAATAAGTGAAACAATTTTATATTTTCAACTGTCTAAATATATAGATAAAAAATTATGAATGTACTGGAAAAAATTATAGCCTATTTTGTTAACCGTCATCTGTTGACAAATCTAATGTTTATCATCGTTTTTGTAGGCGGCATATTTGCATGGAACAACATGAGCAAAGAGGAGATGCCTGATGTTACTTTTGACTTCGCGCGTATACGCGCCCGTTATCCGGGCGCAACAGCCGAAGAAGTAGAATACTTTGTTACAAAACCGATAGAAGAACGGGTCAGGGGGCTTGACGGTATTTACAGGGTCACGAGCACATCCAGTGACGGAAGCTGCAGTATCTCGGTTGAATTAGAGCAGAATCTGCCCAACAGGGACGAAGTCATAATGGAGATAAGGAGCGCCGCGCTGGATGCAAGGCTGCCTGATGATGTTACGGATGAACCCTACGTAAGGGTGCATAAGACCAGCAAGCGCGCGATTATAGATATAGCTGTTATAGACACAAAAACACATCTTCTTGATGTCAAGTCCCGAAAACACCTGCAGGAGTATGCTCATGCCCTTGAGAGTCAGCTCCTGAACCTGCCTGAAGTAAACAGTATTAATAAAACCAATTATCTGCAGGAGGAAATCCAGATCATGGCTGACCCGGAAAAACTGCATGAATATGATATCCCGTTTAATACGGTCATGCGTGAAGTCAAAGCTAACCATGTACGGCAGCCGGCAGGCAGCATAGAGATAAAAGGCGAACCCAAAGTAACTTTAATCTCTGAACTTGATACCGTTAAAAAGCTGAACAACCTGATCATACAGGGGGGATTTGAGGGGCAGGTAGTGAAGTTAGGTCAGATAGCCGATGTTGTAGAGGCCTTCAAAAATAATAAATCAATATTTAAGATCAACGGGCATGAAGCGGTAATGCTCCGGGTCGTTAAAAACAGCGCTTACGGCATACTGGAAGCGCTTGATTCCGTCCGGAAGAAACTGGAAAGTTTTCGTAAGAACAATCTTGAAGGGACATCCATAGAACTTATTACGCTTGATGACGAATCCGTGGACCTGAAAAACCGCCTGTCGCTTATCGCGACAAACGGTTCTATCGGATTTGTACTGATATTGATAATGCTTTTTATCTTTCTGAATTTCAAGTCGGGCGCATGGGTGGCAGCGGGGATCCCTTTTACGATATTTTTCACCATGATATGCGCATGGATGATGGGGTACACCGTAAATAATGTGACCCTTGCAGGAATTATTATCGTAATGGGAATGATCGTAGACGACGCCATAGTAGTAGCGGAGAATATAACCCGTATGCATGCCCAAGGCAGGTCTTCCGAGTCCGCTGCAGTAAAAGGGACCGCAATGGTATTTTTCCCTGTTGTGGCAAGCGTGCTCACAACATGCATCGCGTTTATCCCGCTTTTCTTTTTCCAGGGAAGGTTCGTCCAGATGCTTAAATTTATTCCTCTGATTATATTTTTTATGCTGGGGGCAAGCCTTCTTGAGTCACTGATAATACTCCCCGGGCATATGCACCTAAAAATACCTGAGCTCAGGGGATTTTTTAATAAGTCCAGGAAGAAAGACACAAAAAAAGAAACAAAAACCCACTGGTTCGGAAAAGTGGAAGATGCCTACGGAAGCATGCTGGAAAGAGTCCTTCCTTTCAAATGGATCGTATTCGGTGTATTTGTTTTCCTGCTTTTATTCTCGGGCTACATTGTCAAAACAAAGATGAAGTTTGTTATGTTCCCGCGAGAGGAAACAAGAAGTATCACTATAAGCGGCAATGCAGGAGCCGGTGCTGACCGTTATGATACGGCCCGATTAACAAAGAAGATAGAAAATATTCTTTCAGAATATCTGGGAAAGGAAGTGATAGGTTTCAGGACGCGTGTAGCCAGTAGTCACCACGGCAGAGTAGTGGAAGAAAACAAGTTCCGCCTGAACGCCGAAATACTGCCTAAGGAAAAGCGCAAAAAATCAGCCGACCAGTTGATAAAAGAATGGAAGGCGAAGATTGCGGGAATCAAGGGCCTGAAAGAACTGAAAATTTCCAAAAGCCGTTGGGGACAGTCCAGCGGCAGCCCGATTGAGCTTGTTGTCATGGAAAACAATGACGAGATAAGAAATACCGTATCTGAACAGATGGCAGAGTCTATGAAAAAACACCCGGCGCTTTTGAATGTAGAGATATCCCGGCCCATGAATAATCCGGAATACAAGATAAGCCTTAAACGCGAAAAAATCAAGCGCCTATCTATTACGCCGTCAGATGTCTCATCTACCATAAGGGCGGCTCTTGAGGGTACCATCTTATACAACCTGCCTGTTGGAGACGAAGAAATAGCTGTCCGTTTTACGACCGTTAAACAGGCAAAAGACAATATTGAGAAGATACTGGATATCCCGGTGGAAAACAGGGGGGACTACATGGTCCCCTTGAGGGATATAGTCAATGTAGATAAAACTGTTACGCCCAGTTCTATTGAAAGGAAAGGCAGTAAAAGGATAACAAAAGTATTTGCTGATATAAAAACGGATTCAGAACTGACGCCTGTTGAAATAGCCGAATATTTTGAGGACAATGAATTCCACGAAATTTTATCCAGATACCCGACGGCGCTGCTGGCTTTTGAGGGAGAAGTACAGGATACGCGGGAGTCCGGAGGAGAGTTAAAGTATGCGGTCATAGCTGTCATATTCCTTATATATGTAGTGCTTCTCCTTCTTTTTAATTCATTGATCAAGCCGGTAATAATAATGCTGGCGATCCCGTTCGGGGTTGTGGGCGTTATTCTTGCTTTCTGGCTGCACGGGAAACTGCTGTTCGGGTTTTTTGCTGCTATCGGCGCCATAGGGCTGGCAGGAGTTGTCGTAAATGATTCCATAATAATGCTTGTTAAACTGGACAGGAAATACGATGATACGAAGGGTAAGAAAAACTCTAATAAACAAATAGCTTCCATAGGCAAAACAAGGCTGCGCGCTGTTACCCTGACCACACTTACCACGGTTGCAGGAATAGTGCCTACAGCCTACGGTTTTGTAGGGTATGACGCGATGCTGGCGGAGATGATGTTAGCTATAATCTGGGGATTGCTGTTCGGTACGCTGATCACTCTGCTGTTGATACCCTGCAGTTTCAGTCTGCTCCAGGATATCCGGTTTTTCATGAAACGAACATGGGCCTTCGGCTCACAAAAGGAGATGTAAATAATCGAGACCTAAAAATACATTTTTTTGCTCCGGAGACTAAAGAGTCACAAGTCGCAAAAAATGCATCCTTTAGGACTCAATTAAGGAAAGGAGTTTATTTACGGGTGAAAACGACGCTGTTTAAAGGCGGCTTAAGAAACATATAGCCATGAAAAACATAACTAAAATATTTATTTTTGCAACTTTGATTTTCCTGCACGATTTCAGCCTTCTTTTTGCTGAAAGAGAAATAGATAAGAAAAAAGTGAGTGTTCTGCCCATAGAAAAATTTATTGAAACAGCCATTGAAAAAGATACGGTCTTTGAAGAGATATTAATAGATGAAATGACCCTGAGATACAGGAAAGACCTGAATCTGCCGGCTAAAGACCTGATATTAACAGTTAAAAGCCAGTATGAGTTTTTTCTCAATCACCCCGATGCCGCAATTTCCTTAAGCAGGCTTTTCCCTTATACCGCCACAGATATTACCGCTCAATACAGAATAGCTCCGCTCGCCGGTTCGGATAAAAACAGTTCTGAATTCACTTTACTTATCTCTCAGCCGATAGCAAGGAACGCTTTCGGAAAAGCAACGCTTCTTAAGGACAAGATAGTGGGCGCAGAAATCAATGTAATAAAGCATCAGGTAGTTGAGGCATACGAAGATTACATGGCAACTGTCATAACAGCATATTACAACTGGTATTTAGCTTATGAAAACCTTAAAATAGGAGAATCATCTTACCTACAGAATTTAGAATTACTACGGAATATCAGAAAGAGGCGCCGGAATAATATAGCTCTCCCTATTGATGTCAATAAGATAAACATACAGGTCCTGATAAAAAAAGAAAATCTGATAAGACTGCAGGAAAAGTATGAAAATGTACTTAATTTTGTAAAACAAACAATAAGATACAGGGGAGATGAGATATTGGAACCCGCTGATCCCCTTATGTATGATAACAGAGAAATCTTTTTTAAGGATGATTACGAAAGATTTACACAAACCAGCCGCACATATCATATTTTAAATCTTTTAGAAGAGAAAAGTTCGCTGGAAGTAAAAAAGGACGCTGAGGATCTTCTCCCATCCACAAATCTGCTGCTTGGTTATGAATTGGAAGGAGAAGGCATAAGCATAGAAAATCCGGATAATCTGCTTTTTGCAGGTATTTCAATAACATGGCCGTTTTCTGATCAGAGAGAACTCGCTGAATATGAAATATCAAAAATAGCGAATCAAAAAACCCTGTTATCCAATAAGAACAAATATATTCAACTGCATACGGATTTAAAGGGTTTATTTATTCAGATTGAAAGGGATAAAAAATTAATATCAATAGCCCGGGAAAAGATTATGCTCGCAGAATCAATACTGGAAGATGAAACAAAAAACTACTCTTACGGTAAAGTCTCTCTGAATGATTTTATTGATGCTGCTAACAGGGTGGATGAAAACAAATTTAATAAAATACTCCGGTCCGTGCAGCTTAAGATACTTATGACAGAATGGCTTAGAATGACGGATCAACTGATTTCAAAAAAAGAGGTTAAATGAAAAAAAGGAGGATTGTGTGATGAACAAAAAACCGGCAATTATTATTGCTATCCTTTTACTGTGTATTTCAGGAATGTTTGTATTAGCTGAAACCGATAAAATCAAAAAAAATTTTAGAAAAGGAATAGAATATACTAATCAGGGAAAGTATGACCTGGCTATTGAGAAATTTACTGCGGTAATTACGAGTGATAAAGATTACGCAAATGCCTATTTGGCTCTGGGGATTGTTTATATCAATAAGAAAATGGAAAACGAAGCAGTTATTTTACTGGAAAAAGCAATAGAATTGGAACCAGGTAATAAAAAAGCGCATTTTATTTTAGCAAGACTCTATGAAAAATTAGAAGAGGAAGAAAAGGCTGTTAAAATATGGGAAAAATATCTTGAACTGAATCCGGATGATAAATATGTAGAAATAGCAGAAAAACATTTAAAGAGGTTAAAAGATAAAAAATGAAGCTTAAATTAAGTAAAAATACGGTATTCCTGACTGTTAGTCTCGCGATTTGTGCTGTTTTCATTGGCTGCGGGCCAAAAGTGGCGTTTAGAAGCGATTATGACTTTAAGAAGATTGCCCGAATAGGCGTGTTAAAGTTTGATAGTTCTCAAATCCAATATTTACCTTCTTATGACCCTGGCAACGCAATAGCGGATGAATTTGTATTCCAATTCTTAAATAGAGGAATAAAAGTTGTGGAGCGTTCTCATATTGAAAATGTAATTAAAGAACAAAAGCTGTGGAAAAGCGGCTACATAGATCCTGCAACAATAAAAAAAATGGGAAAGATTCTTGGAGTAGATGCGTTAATTATGGGAAGTGTGACCAGATACATCCCGGACAAAAAAAATAGAGTATATATAAAGGATGACCAGGGAAAGATACAAGAGGAGATATTTTTAGTAGAAGCAGAAGTTGGCATTAGCGCAAGAATGGTTGATGTGGTAACCGGGGAGGTTATTTGGGTTAGTTCATATGTATATGACTCTTTTTATGTAGACACTGCAATAAGACAAGCTGTTAGCGCTATACTTGATTCTTTGAAAAAAATATGGCTGGTTAATAATTAAGGGTTCAATAAGCCCCTGATAAAAAATCTTGCCCAGATAAAGGCCGAGATAGATGCAAGCCATGAGCCGCAGACAATACCTGCATATATACCCGTCATCCCCATACCCAAAAAGATACCGAACAAAGCAGCCAGAGGCACACTGAAAAGGAGTGTCCGTGCAATTGTGATAATCAATGAATTAACACCCCTGCCCACTCCCTGAAACATTGCAGATGAAAGCATACCAAATGCAACTGCCGGATAAAAAAACAACATTGTCCTTAAAAGAGAAATAATATCATCTTTCAATATTGCTGTATCCATAGACCAGGTAAATACTTTTGAAATAACAGGAGCTGATATAAAGGTGGCTACTGCAAAACAGACCTCTATAATAAACCCGATTTTAACAGCATAAAAAAATGCTGTTTCCAGTTTTTTAAACTCACTCCCTCCGAAAGCGGCTCCCGAAACAGAAGTCACGGCAGTTGCTATTCCCAAAAGAGGCAGAATTGCAATCATAACAACTCTCCATCCTGTCGTAAATACTGCCACCCCGTTATCGCCGGCAATCATAGTGATAAGTTTTGTAATAAAAAACATCATGAGCGCCATGGACATCTGCGAAAGAGCAGACGGTATGCCTACTTTAAGAATATCATACAATATAGTTTTCCTAAAGCGGAATCTTCTGAAAGATATTGAAACATGTGTCTCTTTCTGTATAAATAGCCAGTAAAACAGAAAAAGAGATGAAATTCCCATAGACAGGACAGTCGCATAAGCCGCTCCGGCAACTCCTAAATTCAGCCCGAGATTCAGCGTATATCCGAATGGCAATATTACGGTAAAACGGTAGATAAAAACAGGGTCAAGGAAAATATTCAATAAAGTGCCTATAAGTATTGCTTTCATAGCCCTTCCTGCGTCTCCCTCACTCCTTAGCAAAGCATTCGCCACTTGTATAAAAAAGATTAAAATTGACCCGGCGAACATTATACGGGCATATGAAACGGTTATATCAAGGGCTTTCCCGGCTCCTATTAATAGAAAAAGCTGCCTTACAAATATCACAGCAGGTATTGAATACACAATAGACGCTATAACCATAAGAATAATAGTATGTACAGCGACAGAACTGGCTTCTTTATGATTTCCTGCTCCTATTTGCTGCGATATTGCCGCGCCACCCCCAATCCCAAGCCCGGCAGATAAAGCTCCAACAAGCATCATAAACGGAAAAAAGAAACCTACCGCTGCAAGGGCTGACGGCCCTTTTCCTGATACCCAAACAGCATCGGCAAGATTATAAACTGTCTGCGCAGCCATAGCAATTATCATGGGGACAGAGAGTTTTAGTATTGCATTTTTTGGATTACCCAGCAGGATTTTTACCCCTTTTGTCTGTAAATTAGTTTCTTTTGTCATTTGAAATAAACTCAATTCTTTTCTTTTGTTTAAAGAAAAGAATATAACATATAACTTAAAAAGTAAATCTATGCTCTTAATTGCTGAAAGCTATTTGATTTAAATATAAAAAATATTAAGATTATAATTGGAAAGTAATAAATCTTTCCAGAGAAATTGAGAAATTTGGAGATGGGGAGGAATAATGGAAAAACTTATTGAAGAAATAAAAAAAATTAACAAAGACAATCTTGTTTCAATTATTCGGTATAACAAAAACCACATATTAGTATTACTTAAAGAGATAAATTTCAATAATCTTATTGAAAATTCCAGGATAGTAAAAAAATTACAGAAAAAAGAAATTATTCCCTTATACCTTACCAATGAATATATTAAAACATCCTGCGATGTATACCCGCTTGAATACATTAATATGAAGAATAACTATGAAGTAGTATATGGAAAAGACATATTAGAAGAGTTACATATACCTTCAGAGAATTTAAGGTTAGAAAGTGAACAAAAAATCAAAGGCGCTCTAATAAGAATAACGCAGGTAATACTCGAGCAGGGAAATAATAAAAAGAAACTTTCTAAAACTTCTTTTTTAGCTCTGGAAGATATCCTTGAAGGCATTAAAGGGATGCTTAAATTAGCAAATATTGCCGGCGCAGACTTAGACAGCGCTCAAAAACAATTTAATATTGAACTGCAGCCTATAAAAGATATAGTAAATTGGAAGAATGGGACCAACCCCAAGGATTATAAAAAGCTTATTTATGACTTTTACGAGAAAATTGAAGAACTTGCAGTCATAGTGGATAAAATGGAAGTATCTTAAAATGAAAAAAGGGCAAATATTATTTTTACTTTTCAGCTTCCTGCTTATTGGCGCAACTTTTCCCAAACCAAAAGGTTATGTAAATGATTTTGCCGGAATCATTAATCACCAGACAAGAAATACAATTCATTCCTTAGCGTACGAATTAGAACAAAAAAGCGGCGCTCAACTATCTGTCGTTACTGTAAAGAGCCTTGATGGATCAGATATAGAAAGTTATGCGTGGAAGTTATTTGAAAAATGGGGTATTGGCGAAAAAGGCAAAGATACAGGGGTTCTTCTATTAGTTGCTCCTGTTGAGAGAAAAATGCGTATAGAAGCAGGGTACGGGTTTGAAGGAGCAATTCCTGATGGTTTAGCAGGAGAAATTATTAGAAAAGATATAATCCCGTATTTTAAAAAGGGAGACATGGACCAGGGAATACTCCGTGGGTCACTGATACTTCTTAAACTTATGTCTGAGGAGATGGGAGTATCGCTTAGCGGAAGTTACCAAATCCCTGAGAGAGTAGAAAGCAGGCCTTCACCATTAAGAGTAATCTTCAATATACTTTTTATTTTTATGATATTAGGCGGAAGATGGTTTATATTCCCATTTTTTCTTGGAGGATTTGGCGGCGGCTACCACAGCCGTGGGGGCGGCGGATTCGGCGGGTTTGGAGGATTTGGCGGCGGATTGTCAGGAGGCGGGGGCGCAAGCGGTTCATGGTAATAAACATATTATCCCATTTGTTGCAATAGGAATTCCATTTTCTATTGCAATAAATGGGATTATACAAGGAGGAGGCATAATATGAAGAAAGGCGTTATTATTTTTATAGCTATTATTGCTCTTTTCGTAATTGGAATTAGCTGGTATATAAATGGTTTAAACAGAGTCGTACGTATTGATGAGAATGTTAATCAGGACTGGGCTGAAATTGAAAACCAGCTTCAGAGAAGGAATGACCTCATCCCAAATCTTGTAAATACAATAAAAGGATACGCAAAACACGAAAAGCAGATATTTATCCATGTAGCTGACGCAAGAGCTAAATTAGCCGGTGTAATCAAACAGGGAGGATCGCTTGGCGCTAAGATTGATGCAGCAAAAGAAATGCAGACTGCGCTATCCAGACTGCTTGTAATTGTGGAAAATTATCCTCAGTTGAAAGCTAATGAAAATTTCATGAGATTACAGGATGAATTGTCCGGCACAGAAAACCGAATTGCAGTAGCAAGGACCCGTTACAACAGAGCGGTCAGGATATTTAATTCCTATATAAGAGAAGTTTTTGGTGAGTTTTTTGCCAAAAAAAGAGGATTAAACGAACCAAGACCTTACTTTGAAATAGAAGAAAAAGCTAAAGAAGTTCCCAAAGTAAATTTTTGAAGAAGTTATTATGAATAGTAAGATTTCTTTGATAATCTTTTTTATTTTTCTTACAGGGTGTGCAACTACAGGAAAAAATCAAATTATATTAACTGCAGGTGAAAAACAGGAAAAAATAAATAAATGCCTCAATAAAGGCGTTAAGTATTATCAAAATAATAAATTTACAAAAGCCAGGCAGGAGTTTGAAAAGTTTTTTTCTCTTATGAATATTAAAGCTAAAATTGAATTTGAAGAACTTTCAGATATGGCATCTTACCAGGAAATACTAAAAGAATATATTGATAAAATAGAACCTGAACTTCTTAACAGGACAAGTAGTATTCAGGCTATATATGCGCAGGGCCTGGCTCTTTATGAAATCGGGCAGTATAAACCTTCAATAGAATATTTTGCAAAAGTATTAGTGCTTGAGCCGGATTATAAAGATACTATAAAATATATAATTCAGGCAAATATGGAAATCCGTAAAATTAAAGAGGCTGCAGAGAAAAAAAGATTGGAAAAAGAGAAAGAAAGGAAAATAAAGGAGGAAAAAAAGAAATTCAAAAAATATTACGCAGACGGTTTAAATTTTTACAATAAAAACCGGATGGAAAAAGCAATTGTTGAATTCAGGAAAGTATTAGAGATTAAACCTGAACATGAGAAAGCAAGAAAATATTTTGATAAAATCAGTATTCAACTCTTTGATAAAGCTAAGGAATATTACAAAGAAGGTTTAACAGTATATGGCGATGGCGATATAGAGCAGGCCATACAGTTATGGGAAAAAGCTTTAAAACTGGCGCCTGATTATCCGCAGGTGCAAAAAGCGCTTGAAAGAGCGAAAGCTAAAATTAAAAAATGAAATTAAAGCAGGAATTTAGTTTATTAGCAAGTTTACTTGTAGTTATTGTAGTTGTTGGCATGAGTAGTAATTTTTTTATATATGAACGAGATTTTTTGATTAAAGAGATGAAAAATAATGAGATAAGTATATTTGAAAGTTTTATAGAGATGTCTAACGAAGCATTAAGCCTTCATGATGAGTTGCTGCTTCTGAATTATATTAATTTAATTAAGAAAATAAATAAAAATGTAGTTTATATGATATTTAAAAGCGCTGACGGGCATATGCTGTCAGTTCCAAAAAGTAAGCAGTTACATTATGTTTTACCTTCCCGGATTTATTTTAGTCCATCCGGGGAAGAAATATGCGATATGGCCCACCCTGTTATAATTGACGGGAAAGAAGCCGGTGTAGTACAGATAGGTTTTTCTCAAGATATTTTAAAAAGCGAAGTAAAGAAAACATTGAAAAAGACAGGTGAAAGAATTTTTGGTATAGCTCTAATTGCTTTAGTAATCAGTATTTTAGCGTCTGTATTATTAGCAAATACAATGACCAAACCTATTAAAAAGTTGACTCAAGGAGCTAAGTTGATAGGCGACGGTAATCTTGAGCAGAGAATAATTGTTAAAAGCACAAATGAATTTGGGGATTTAGCTGAGGAGTTCAATAAAATGGCTTTAAAGTTAAAAGAACTTGATGAGATTAAGGATAACTTTATTTCCAGTGTTTCTCATGAATTAAAATCGCCTCTTTCTTATATTAAAGGATACATTGACCTTTTTTTAGCTGAAAGTAAAGAAATTCTTTCAAAAGAACATAGCGAGTATTTTACTGTAATAAAAAATAATATAAATAGACTCTCTAATTTTATCAGCGATATTTTAGACCTTGCTAAAATAAAAGCCGGGCATGTAATAGTAAAGAAAGAACCTTGTAACTTAAGAAAAATTGCTATGGAAATAGCGGCTTTTTGTAAACCCAGAGCCGAAAAAAGGAAAATAACAATAACAGTATTAATACCGGAAGATATGCCTCAAATTTCGTGTGATATACAGAAAATAAATCAGGTTCTTAATAATCTTTTAGGAAATGCGCTTAAATTTACTCCAGAAGGCGGAAAAATAGAAATTAGTACCCGGGATAAAGAAGACAATATTGAAGTTTGTGTAAGTGACAGCGGAATAGGTATTCCGGAGGAAGAACTTAATACTGTTTTTGAAAAATTTCAGCAGGTTAAAGCAAATATGGATAAAATAGAAAATGTAAAAGGAACCGGTTTGGGGCTGGCAATTGTTAAAGGAATTATTGACACTCACGGAGAGAAGATTTGGGTTGAGAGCGAATTAAATAAAGGAAGTAGATTTATCTTTACTCTTTCCAAATAGATAGGAGGAAATATGAAGAAAGTTTTGGTAGTTGACGACGAACTTGACATGGCAAATTTAATTAAGTCAAATTTAGAAAAGGGGAAATATGAAGTTATCTGCGCATTAAGCGGAAAAGAAGGGATAGAAAAAGCTAAGGAGATCCATCCTGATATTATAACTCTTGATATTTTAATGCCTGGTATGGATGGGTTTCAGGTTCTTGAAACCTTAAAAAATGATCCGGAACTTAGCAGAATACCGGTTATCCTAATATCTATTGTAGCTGATGCCAAGAAAGAAAAAGGGTTCAATTTAGGCGCAGTTGACTATATAAAAAAACCGGTAGATTTTGAAAGTCTGTCAAGTAGCATTAATAAAGTAATGGAAAATTTATCTCAAAAATCAACGGCGGAAAAAAATATATTGATAATTGATGATGAAAAAAATATGGCTTATCTGGCTAAGAGTTTTTTAATAAAAAGAGGATTTGAGGTATCTTGCGCATTAAGCGGATATGAAGGTCTTAATTTAGCCCGGGAAAATAAACCGGATTTAATTATTCTTGATTTAGCAATGCCAGGCATGGATGGTTTTGAAGTAATAAAGAAACTAAAAAGCAATAAAGAAACAAATAGTATTCCAATTATTATTTTAACTTCTTCTATTAGTGAAAAAAATAAAGAAAAATGCCTTTTGCTTGGAGCAGCGGAATATTTAGACAAATCTTTTTTTTCTGAAGATACTTTGGTTAAAGAAATTGAAGAACATTTGAAAGAGTTGGATAAGTGAGCGAATGAATGGAGGATTGATTAATAACTGTTATGGATAAAACAAAAATATTAATTGTAGATGATGAAGAAGCTGGCAGAAAGCTGATAAAAACTATTTTAAGTCAGGCAAATTACGATACCTATGAAGCGTCAAATGGCGAAGAAGCTCTGAGAATATTGTACCAGGAAATACCTGATTTAATTATCCTTGATATTAGGATGCCTAAAATGGATGGTTACCAGCTATGTTATGAAATAAGGAGTAATATTTCGTTTAAGAACATACCTGTTATAATGCTGACAGTTATGGGAGATACACTTGATAAAATCAGGGGACACCATTTAGGCATAGACGATTATATTACCAAACCCTTTGAACCTGAAGAATTTTTAGCGCGGGTTGGTTCTGTTTTAAAAAGAAGAAAAGTCTATGAAGAAATTTCCATGACTGACGGAGTTACAGGATTATATAATATACACTTTTTTAAAAAACAGCTTGAAATATTTTTCAATATGGCAAGAAGAAATAATCAGGAGTTTTCTCTTGCTATTATTGATGTTAATAAATTTAAGAAAATAAATGATAAATTTGGTCATGTTGTTGGAGATTATGTTTTAAAGAAAATTTCATCAATAATGAAAGATGTACTTAGAAAAACCGATATAATCACAAGATACGGCGGGGATGAGTTTGCTATTATTTTGCCGAAATTAAGTAATGAGCAAGCCATTACTGCAATGAAAAAATTAAAGAAGAAAATAAAAAACGGGGAATTTATTTCTGAGAAAACCGGCAAAAAATTTAATGTTTCTATGAGTACAGGTGTCGCAACCTGGGAAAATACAATTATAAATGAAACTCAATTATTTGAGTTAGCTGACGCTGATATGTATAAAGATAAGAAAGCTGTATAAATTTTTTAGAGTCAGATAAGCTGCTTTAAATTTTTTACTGTAGTAACAGGATCTTCTGATAAGTTTATTGCTGATGATACAGCAACTATCCGGGTAATATTTTTCAGCAGGGAAATGTTTTGCGTATTTATCCCGCCAACAGGTATAACAGGAATATTAACACTTTTCTTAATTTTTAAATAACCTTCTATATGTATTACATCTCTTTTCAATTTTTTTGTCTTTGTTGGGAATACAGGGCCGCATCCTATATAATCCGCGCCTTCTTTCTCTGCAAGCCTCGCGCCATCCAAAGTATGTCTTGAAACACCTATAATGCCTTTAAATATCTTTCTTGCAGCCTGCTGAGGCATATCTCCCATGCCAAGATGAACACCATCAGCATCTATAAGTTTAGCAATATCCAGCCGGTTATTTATTATTAAAGGTATTGTAAGAATTTCTTTAAGTTTTTTTGCTGTGAAATATAAATCCCTGTCGTTTAATTCCGGCGAGCGGAGCTGAATAACTGAGATATAAGGAAGAATCTTTTTTATACTTTCCTGCCATGGCTGTTTCTTCCACAAGACAGGATTAAAAAGAAAATATATGCCTTTCATCTCTAATAAAGCGAGAATACCTTTCCTTTTATATTATTCTCAGGAACAGTTTCCATCTGAGGCCCTTCTTCTTCAAGCCAGTCACGGGAATCCCTGCTCACATCCCTGTTATCGCCCATAACAAAATATTGATTTTCAGGAATTGTAAACGGTTCAATGTTATCGCCTACAAACAGTATATCTCCGTGAATATACCGTACATAGTCCTCTTCAAGTAATTCGCCGTCAATATACACCTGTTTATCTTTCATGGATATGATTTCAAACGGAAGCCCTATAATTCTTTTAACCATCTCTTTATCTGACACAGGTGACTGGACTAAAACAATATCACCTCTTCCGGGAGATTTAAAAAGGTATGCAGCTTTATTTATTATGAGTTCATCTTTAACACTGTAGGTGGGTTCCATGGAAGACGAGGCTATATAAATAACTTCAAAACAGTAATGCCTGAATAACAATGCAAGGACAACGCCAATAAGAATTACAAACAAAAGTCTTTTCACTATTTGTTTTTATACATTTCTTCCGGTTCTTTTACTTTTTCATCTACTATCTTCCATTCGTCTTCATTCCATTTCCTGTAAAAACATGAGCGGTATCCTTTATGAC
Organism: Deltaproteobacteria bacterium; assembly: GCA_048634875.1. Classification (GTDB taxonomy): domain Bacteria; phylum CG03; class SLGR01; order SLGR01; family JBDRKX01; genus JAIVZN01. The sequence goes on from JAIVZN010000003.1 coordinate 31,775, forward strand.
AGGCGCAGTTTCCAGCCTGTTTAACTTTTAAAAGTATAGTATCCTTGTCACAGTCTATATATATTTCTTTAACTTCCTGAATATTACCTGATTCCTCGCCCTTAAGCCAGAGCTTATTGCGCGAGCGTGAAAAATAACAGGCTTTCTTTTCTTTAATTGTTACTTTCAGAGACTCTCTGTTCATATATGCAAGCATAAGAACCCTGTTATCTTTATAATCCTGAGTAATACATGGTATAATACCTTTTTCATTAAACTTTATATCATTTAAATTCATATAAATTCTCCGGCAACTTTTATTGCATCAGAAAGCACTATATCATTAGAGTAAAGAGCTTTCCCGATTATAACACCTGTTAAATTTTTAATCTTTAATTCTCTTAATTTTTTTATATCATTAATACAGGATACTCCGCCTGAAGCTATTACAGAAATTTTTACACTGTCAGTAATTTCTTTAATTAACTCAAGATTAGTACCTTTAAGCATTCCGTCCTTTTTTATATCAGTTACTATAATCTCTGTTACTCCCATATCTTCAGCTTCATTTGCCAATACCAGAGCAGTTTTTGCAGTAACATTTCCCCACCCCTCTACAGCTACTCTACCTGATGTAGAATCAATCCCGACTGTAATTCTTTCAGGCCACATTTTAAGAACTGATTTCAGGAACTCCCGGTTATGTATTGCTGAAGTTCCCATTATGATGCGATGTACCCCATTATCAATAAGAGCCTTTACTGTCTCATAATCTCTTATTCCGCCTCCAACCTGGACAGGAATATCAAGTTTTTTTATAATCTTCAATATTACCCTGATATTTTTCATTTTTCCGTTAAATGCGCCATCAAGGTCAATTATATGTAACCTTTCAGCACCCTCGGACTGCCATTTTAAAGCCATGGAGAGCGGGTCATCTGAATAAATGGTTTCATCTGATGCCCTGCCCTGCATTAACCTTACGCAGTTCCCGTTTTTTATATCAACAGCAGGTATTATAATCATGAAAATTCAAAGTTTAAAAATCAAAATGCAAAATGACAATCCAAAATGTAAAATGTTTCTAAAATTTATTATTTTTGGATTTTGATATGTAATTTTGATTTTTGCATTTTGCATTTTGCAGTTTTATATTGTTCCTTTGGTTGAAGGGATATCTTCTCCTGTTATCTTTACTGCCTGGCGCAGCGCCCGGGCCAGACCTTTAAAAACTGCCTCTGCTATGTGGTGGTTGTTATCATCTTTACTATGTTTGACACGGGTAATATGTATGGTAGCTTTTAAATTGTCAGATAATGCTTTCATAAATTCTTTTATTAAGGAAAAATCAAAACCGGTTTTCCTGTCAAAACCGGCAAACAGGACACCATATACTAAATTCGGCCTTCCACCGATGTCTATTGCTACATCGCATCTTACCTCATCCATTACCATCATTGCCCATCCATACCTTTCAATACCCCTGCGGTCGCCAAGTGCTTTATCTAATGCCTTGCCAAGAGTTATTCCTGTATCTTCAACTGTATGGTGCAAATCCACCTGCGTATCACCTTTAGCATCTATTTCCATGTCTATCAGGGAATACTTAGCTAATAACTCAAGCATGTGAGTTAAAAACCCGTTAGGGGTATTTATATCCGATGCGCCTTTCCCGTCTAAGTTAACTTTAACATTTATCCGGGTCTCTTTAGTTTTCCTGTTTATTTTTGCTGTTCTCATGTTTTCTCCTCTTTCCATAAAGTGTCGTAAAGGGTAAACCGTAAAGTGTTTATAATCTATTACTCTTTACTCTTCATTCTTTACGCTTTACCCTTTACGCTTTTCAGGGTATCAATAAATTTCTTATTTTCTTCTTCTGTGCCAACTGTTACCCTGAGATATTCTCTCAGGCCCGGTGAATTGAACTCCCTGACACCTATCTTATTATCTTTTAGTACTTTAAAAATTTTATTTATTTTATTAATCTTCATTAAAATAAAATTTGCTTCAGAAGGATAGGGAATTATACCTTCAATTTTCAGAAGTTCATTATACATTTTTTCCCTTGAACTTATTAATTTTCTAACCGTCCGGAGTACTTTTTTTCTATCTTCTAAAACTGTTTCCATGATTTTCTGATTTATGATACTTAAATTATATGGAAGCTGCGCTTTTCTTAAGCTTTTCATAAGCTCAGGATTACCTGCCATATAACCTGCCCTGATACCTGCAAGTGAAAATGCTTTTGAAAATGTTCTTAATATTAGAAGATTCGGATAACTCTTTATTTCATTCATGAAAGTTTTTCCTGAAAACTCAAAGTATGCTTCATCAATTACTATAAGCCCCTTGGAATGTTTCAGTATTTCTTTAATTTCCCCTTTAAAAAAACAATTACCTGTTGGATTATTTGGATACGCTATAAAAATTATATCCGGATTTTCATCAAGAATTTCCCGAACAGGCAATTTAAAGTCAAAATCTAACGGGATATCCCTAAATTTTGTATCTGTTAACTCTGATAATATCTTATACATTGCAAATGTAGGAGCAGGAGATACAACAACTTTGTTTCTTCCGCCACAGGCAATAAGTATTGTCAGTATCAACTCATCAGAACCATTACCCGCAAGAATATTATTCGGTAAAATATTACAGTAGTCTGCTATAAGTTTTTTAAGCCTTCTATACCCCGGGGCAGGATAACGGTTTAATTCTATACTGTTTAAAATATCATTTATTTTACATCTCACATCAGGATGAACAGGGTAGGGGTTTTCCTGCGCATTAAGCTTTATTTCTCCTTCATCTACAGGCTTAACAGCGTAAGATTTTAATTTCTTAATTTTATTGGCTAAAAAATCCATTTTTTTGCATTCCTAAAAGAGTTGCGCATATCCTCTCATGTTCTTTTCATTACAGATTCAGCGTGGTACTTCATTCCTTCTTCATTTGCAAATCCTGAAATTATAGGAGCTAAATCTTTTATATTTTCATTACTGCATTTTATAAAAGAAACTTTTTTTAAAAAACTTCTCACATTTAATCCTTCCTGAAATTTTGCAGTTCTTCCTGTAGGAAGCGTATGGGAAGGGCCTGCCAGGTAATCCCCTAATGCAACAGGTGTAAAACTACCTAAAAATACTGCGCCTGCATTTTTTATTTTATCTTCAATACCACTGATATTTTCATCAGCGCACATTATTTGAAGATGTTCAGGAGCTAAAGAATTAGATTTTTCTACAGCAGAATTAAAATCTGCAACTTTTAAAAACTTAATCCTGTCAGAAAATTCTTCCTGAATATGTTTTTTAACTTTTTCTATTAAGCTCTCTGACGGAGTTATTAAAATACCGCTGCAATCCAGAGCATGTTCCGCCTGCGCCATGAGGTCAACAGCTATCCATTCCGGATTCTGAAATTCGTCTGCAATGATTACCACTTCGCTCGGCCCTGCAATCATATCTATCCCGACTTTATCCGATAAAAACATTTTTGCTTCCTGGACATATTTATTGCCGGGACCGACTATTTTTTCTACCTTTGGTATAGTCTGGGTTCCAAAAGCTAATGCTGCAATTGCCTGTGCCCCACCTACTCTGAATATTCTGTCAACACCTGCTATTTCTGCTGCCCTGAGTACTGAAGAATTAAGTTTTTCAGGTGGAGTCACCATGTAAATTTTTTTTACACCTGCAACTTTTGCAGGTATTGCCGACATAAGCACAGTTGACGGATAACTGTATTTACCACCCGGAACATATATACCAATACTTTCTACCGGGATAAATTTATCTTTAATATACACGCCATTATTATCTATTTCAGATTCTTTATAAATATCCTGCATTTCAGCATAGTTTTTAATATTCATGGCCGCCTTATTAAGAATATTCAGGAATTCTGTATCAATACTGCCTGCTTTTTTCTTCCATTCGTTTTTAGTTACTTCTAAATCCTCTCTCTTTATTTTTATACCATCAAATACTTTTGTATATTTTATTAACGCTTTATCGCCATTATCGTGTACATCCTGTATTATTTTTTTCACTCTATCCATATTTTTGCTCCAAGGTTTTTAAAATTTTCAACTACGGTTTCGTATCCCCTTTCTATGTGACAGAGTCCTGAAATTTCGGTTCTTCCCTCAGCTAAAAACCCTGCAAGAATCAGAGAAGCCCCTCCTCTTAAATCCATAGCTGTAACAGGCGCGCCGCTTAAACATTTCACTCCGGTAACCATTGCCGCATTTCCTTTTATATCAATATTTGCTCCCATTCTTATGAGTTCCCCGCAGTGCAAAAACCTGCTTTCAAATATCTCTTCAGATATTACACTGACACCTTTAGCTACTGACATCAAGGCCATAAAAGGCGCCTGCAGGTCGGTTGGAAATCCGGGATATGGAGAAGTTCTTATTTCCGCATGCTTCAAATGAGCAGGACCATTGATGTTTATGTTATTCTTATCTACAGCAATATTTGCACCGCACTCAATAAGCTTTTCTATTACAGATTCAAGTATTTCCGGGTGTGAAAACTCCATCTGGATTTTAGAATTTTTTATACATCCTGCTATTAAGTAAGTCCCTGCCTGGATGCGGTCATCCATAACAGTAAAATCAACTGTTCTGTAGTTGTTATTACCTTTTACCTTTATTGTATTATTATCGCAGTTGGAGATATTTGCGCCCATCTGTTCTAAAAAATCTACTAACTGGATAACCTCGGGTTCTCTGGCAGCATTTTCTATAATCGTTTCTCCTTCCGCATGACAGGCAGCCATTATCAGGTTTTCGGTGGCTCCCACTGAAGGATAATCAAGATATATAGTTGCTCCATGTAAACCTTTTGAAGAAAGGTTTACAAAACCGCCGGTCACGCTTAACTTTGCACCCATTTTCTTCATGCCTTTTAAGTGCAGGTCAACAGGCCTTGTCCCTATTGCGCAGCCGCCAGGAAGCGGAATACGAACCTTATGCATTCTTCCGGCTAAAGCGCCCATTACAAGTATTGACGCGCGCATTTTTTTTACCAGTTCATACGGCGCATGGCCCTGCATTTTTCCGCCCGCTTCTACCGTGACAGCAGAATTCAGACGCCGGACTTTTTTACCGAGGAATTCAAGTACCTGCACCATTGTTGATATGTCGCTCAGGTCAGGCACATTCCTTATTATACATTTTTCATCTGTCATCAGTGTAGCAGCAAGAATAGGCAGCACTGCATTTTTTGCTCCTGAAATATTAACTTTTCCTTTTAATATAGAAGGTCCTTCTATAATTATTTTTTTATTATTATTGTTCATGTGTAAATAAAACCTAAACTTTTATTACTGCTATTCTATTTATTCCACTATAATCTTTAATAAATTGATATTCGTGAAAACCTATATTCATTATTAACTTTTCCACATCTTCTTTCTGATTATATCCAATCTCTATAAATATTTTGCCGCCTGCCTGCACATATGAGCGGGCTTCTCTTAAAATTTTATTTATATATTTCAAGCCATCTTTCCCTCCGATCAGAGCTAACTTCGGCTCCTTCTTTACCTCCTCCGGCAGTCCTGCGTATTCAGGATACTTTACATATGGAGGATTTGATATAAGGCAATCAAAGGAAATATCCCGTAGCCGGTTAAACATATCACCTTTTATAAATGTTATTTTATCTGAAACACCATGCTTCCGGGCATTTTTCTTTGCAACTCTTAAAGCGCGGGAACTTTTTTCAACAGAAACAACCCTGCAATCTGCAAATTTTGCAAGCGTTACCGCTATATTTCCGCAACCTGCGCCTATCTCAAGAACTTCCGGATTGCTTTTACCTTCTATAAATTCAAGGCACTTTTCAACTAACAACTCTGTTTCCTGCCTTGGAATTAAAGTATCAGCATTAACTTCAAGCTTAAGCCCCATAAACACAGAATGACCTAAAATATAATCTAAAGGATATCCCTTAGTTTTCTTTTTTATTAACTTCCTGTACTCTGATAACTGCTTCCTGGATAATTTTTTATTGAAATTAACATATAATTCATTTCTGCTTATTTTAAGAATGTCACTTAAGAGTAAATCGCTGTCGCTTCCGGCAAGAACATTTTTTATCGTATAATCGCTATTCATTGATTTAACCCATTTCTAACAGGATTCATCTATCTGTTTTTCTCTCATTTTCTTACCTAAATCAATTAAGAAATCTTCTAAATTTCCTTCAAGAATTGATTCTAAATTATAGGCAGTTAAGTTAACTCTGTGATCTGTGATACGATTCTGGGGAAAATTGTAAGTCCTTATCTTTTCACTGCGGTCGCCTGAACCGACCTGCTTTCTGCGGAACTCTTCTTCTTCACTTTGCTGATCCTGTTTCATCTGCTCCTTTAATCTTGCCCTCATGACCTCCATTGCTTTTCTTTTGTTCTGCATCTGAGAACGCTCATCCTGGCACTGAACTACAATTCCGGTAGGTATATGAGTAATACGCACAGCAGAGTCAGTTACATTTACATGCTGCCCCCCTTTACCGGAAGCCCTGTATGTATCTATTCTCAAATCTTCTTTGTTTATATGTATTTCCACGGGATCTGCCTGAGATAAAACTGCAACACTGCAGGCAGATGTATGAAGCCTGCCACTGGATTCTGTTTCAGGCACTCTCTGCACCCTGTGCACCCCGCTTTCCCATTTCATAGTGCCGTAAACATTTTTCCCTTTAACCGCAAATACTATTTCCTTAAAACCGCCAAGCCCGGTTTTGTTTGAATCGTATATATCTATTTTCCAGCCCTTATTTTCTGTATATCTTAAATACATTCTGAAAAGCCGCGCGCAAAAGAGCGCCGCCTCCTCTCCTCCTGTTCCTGCTCTTATCTCCATTATTACATCTTTTTGTATATCAGGATCAGCAGGAACCAGATAAGCTTTAAGCTCTTTTTCCAGTTCCCAAATTTTTCCTGACAGGTTATCCATATCTTCTTTTGCAAGTTCTTTAAGCTCGCCTTCCTCCTGCGCATATAAAGTTTCTGCCTGGTCAAACTGGTTTTTAAGCTTCAGGTATTCACTGTATTTCTCAACCACTTCACTGAGCTCGCTATGACGGCGGGAATATTCCCTTAACTTTTCAGCATCATTTATAACTTCTGTAAAGGTGAGTTTCTTTTGAAGTTCTTCAAATTCTTTTTTTAGTTTATCTAATTTTTCAAACATGGTTATTTCTTATAAAAATCGTCTATAAATTGTGTGCATTGTATCGGCAAAGCTTGCTTTTTTTTCCAGAGAAATTCAGATATTGAGAAATTTAGAGATTAGATTTTTTCATAAAACTTAATTACTTAATCTCTTAATCTCCTAATCTCTTCTCATATTGTAGTTGCCTGATAAATCAGGCTTTTGCAGAACAAGTGCGCTCTGTTAAAAAAATCTATTAAAACGACTTTTTCTTAACGCCTCGGGCAACTACAAATTATTTTTTGGATTTGGATTTCTTTCCGTACTTGCGGTGAAACTTTTCAACTCTGCCGGCAGAATCAATTAACTTTTGCTCCCCTGTATAGAATGGATGGCAGTTAGAGCATATCTCTACTTTGATATTTTTCTTTGTTGAGAAAGTTGTAAACTTTTCTCCGCAGGCACAGGTTACAGTTGCCTCATAAAGTTGTGGATGAATTTTCTTTTTCATAATTTAAAACCATTATGTAAGAGGCCGAGCCTCTTACACGCTACTCCTTGAATTTAAAATTCTTTTTTATAGCCTGAGAGCGAACAGCATCCGAAATTACCTGATCCAGTGTCTGTTTTCCTCTTTCAGCAGTCATTTCCTTGCGTTTTTCAGCTATATACTTACGGCGTTCTTCATTAAGCTTATTTATTTTAATCTGTATTTCTTTTCTTTCTTTTATTTTGTTATTTACATAATCTATTCGTTCTTTTTCATTCATTGCCCGCATTTCTTCAGGAAGTTCTTTTTCCGGAACTTTGGATACATCTACTTTACCGCTTTTAGCTTCATTTACAAGATCCCCCGGCGCTGCTTCGCTGTATTGAGCTTTTGCTTTAAACAGAGCGCGCTGCAAGAGAGAGCCTTCTTTTTTATGCTTTCCGGCTGCTTTATCCTGCGCAATCTGTTTCTCGGCTGCAACTTTTCCTTTGGCACCATAAAAGATAAATGTCCGGTTAAGCTGGGTACCCAAACGCTGGATTTCAGCATCCTGCGGCGTCTGGATAGCAGCAACCCTGACTTGCTGATCTATATTAAGGTACTCACCGTTACCTATATCTGCGCCTTCTTTCCATCTTGTAGCAATTCCCTGCTGTTTTCTTCCACAGAAAATTGTATTAACAAAAATATCCTTATCAACGGCGCGAGTGACAGCTTCCCTGAAGTCCACAGGACCCTGAGTAAACGGCTCATTACCGGCAATAAAAATAACTTTATATATATCAGAATGTTTATCCCACTGTAAATTATCTGCTGTATCCATAATAACTGCGCCGCAATATTCCTGCCCTCCGTTAGTTGTTAATGCAAACAACTGTTCAGAAACCATATCCAGGTCAACAGTAAATGGAAGAATTTGCCTGAGATAATTTTCTTCCCTGCTTAACCTGGAATTACCGTATTCATAAAGGGCAACCTGAATTGTCGGATTATTGCCTTCCTTTTCAGAAGAGGACAGTTCATTGACAATTCTCCAGAGCTGGGTTTTTGCCTGATTAATGAGACCATCCATACTGCCGGAGGTATCTAAAAGGATAGCAAGCTGAATTAATGATTTACCGCTAAGTTTGTCATTGCCGTTCTCCGGGTCCGGGCGGTCTGCTTTATAATCGCTGGGTTTTACAGGTGAATCCTGCCATGTCCGTTTTATTTCTACCCTGCCGGCAGCAAGTATTTTTCCTGTCTCTGTGTGGATAATCCGCGCATTGACTTCTGTCTTTTCTTTTTTAAGATCATTTAAAGTGCCTGTAACTATGCCGCCAACCCCGAGAACCTTTCCAAGCTCCTTTGTTAAATTCTCATCTATTATGCCTGTTCTTTCAAGGCTCATTTCGTCAAGCACCTTATTTAGCAGATGTCTTTCAACTACTTCTACTCTTTCTGTTTTTACAAAGTAAGTAGTGAGCCTTTCCTGAACAAGAGAAGAACCACTCGAAATAAATCCATTATGATATGGAAAGTTAAGCACTGCAATTTTTTTGTTTGGCATGTTCTCAACTTTCTTTGCCATTTTTTTTGCCATTTTTCTTAGAGGGTCAGCACTGACATTAGAACATAATATGCCGAACAACATAAAAACAGCAAATATCTTAAAACTCTTTTTCAAAACTCTCCTTCCACTTTAGTCGTAAAGTGTAAAGGGTTGGAAAAATTTTTCTATTTGATTTTCTTTATACTCTTCACTCTTTACGCTTTACCTATTTGGTGAGCCAGGAAGGATTCGAACCTTCGACCCACGCCTTAAAAGGGCGTTGCTCTGCCAACTGAGCTACTGGCCCACCTAACTGTTTTATTAGTCAACCTTAACGCTGTTTACGCCTTCTATCGTTTTCAATGATTTTAGTTTTTCAATGATCTCCTGTGAAATCTCCTGATCAACACCTATCACGGTAACAGCCTGTCCGCCGGCAGATTTCCTGCCTACTTCCATACTCCCGATATTTATACCGTATTCTCCTAAAATTGTTCCGATATGGCCTATTACTCCAGGTATGTCGAAATTTTTTATAATCAGAAGATTTCCGTTTAAGGGTATATCTAAGATATATCCATTTATTCCTGTTAACCTCGTAATATCTCCTATTACGCTTCCGGAAATATTTAAATCATCCCCTAAAGTTATGTTTATATCCCATGGCAAACCCTCGTGAGTTACCTTCTGTTTTATTATCTCAATACCTTTTTCTTCTGCTACTAAAACTGCATTGATAAAATTTATACCTTCATTAAATTGAGAAAGATATCCATTCAAGATAGTCCTGATAATAGCATCTTCGGATTTCTCCTCTTTATAACTTATTAATATCCTCTCTGTCAAATGTTTTGAAAGCTGCCCCAAAAGCATTCCAAGGTTACTGGCAAGTTTTTCAAGAGGCAATTCTAATTCCACGCTGCAAATATTAACTGCATTTATAATTTTCCCGTCTTTCAGGTAATCTATTGCCTGTTTGACAATTTCAATTGAGACTCTCTCCTCGGCTTCAGTAGTTGAAGCGCCAAGATGCGGAGTATGAATAATGCCGTCAACTGAAAAAACAGGCGAATCTGTAGTTGGCTCTGTTTCATACACATCAACAGCAGCGCCTCTTATCTGCCTGTTTTTTACCGCTTCTGATAAAGCAGCCTCATTTACAATTCCTCCCCTGGCGCAATTTATTAAAATTGCCTCTTTTTTCATTTTTGATAAAGCGCTGCTGTCAATTAAATTTTTTGTCTTTTCATTTAAAGGCACATGTATTGTTATAACATCTGAGGCTTCAAACAGTTCATTTAACTCTACAAGTTTTGCTTTTGCTTCTTTTGCAATATCCTGCGATGTATAAGGGTCATACACAATTATTTTCATGCCAAAGCCAATGGCTCTCTTAGCAACTTCTATACCAATCTTTCCCAGCCCTATAATTCCAAGTGTTTTCCCGTATATCTCAGCACCCTTATACTTTTTCTTATCCCACCTGCCTTCTACCAAAGCTTGATGAGACTGCGGAATATTCCTCAAGGTACTTAGAATCAATGCCCATGTATGTTCGCAGGCTGAAATTGTATTACCTGAAGGAGTATTCATAACAACAATACCTTTCCTGGTAGCAGCTTCAACATCTACATTGTCCACTCCAACACCTGCCCTGCCAATAACCTTTAAATTTCCTGCATTTTCAATTATATCTTTTGTTACATTTGTCCCGCTTCTTATGATAAGCCCGTCATAATTTACTATTTCTTTTTTAAGCGCCTCTCCATCAAGCGAAACATCCATTTTTACATAAAGACCCGCATCTTCTAAACTCCTGATACCTTCGGTAGACAAACTATCTGTTATTAAAACCTTCATTGCACCTTCAGAACACATGCTGAATAACCTCCTTGAAGTTTTCCACAGGAATAAGATTTAAATTTCTTTTTATTTTATTTGGTATCTCTGCTAAATTTTTCTTGTTTTCAGCAGGAAATATAACTGTTTTAAAACTATCTCTGTGCGCAGCAAGCATCTTTTCCTTAAGGCCTCCAATTTCTAAAATTTTTCCACTTAATGTAATTTCTCCTGTCATTACCACTTCTTTCTTAACAGGTTTATTTGTAATTACAGACAGAAGCGCCGTACATATTGTAATCCCTGCGGATGGCCCTTCCTTCGGGACAGCTCCTGCAGGCACATGGATATGTATATCCTGAGTTTTATAAAAATCAGGAGGGACTTTTAACTTTTTAGCATTTGCCCTTATAAAACTTACTGCGGTTTGAGCGGATTCTTTCATTACATCTCCAAGTGTCCCTGTCAGCTTGAGTTTGCCATCGCCCGGCATTAAAGATACTTCAATTGACAACGACTCTCCGCCATTTTGAGTCCATGAAAGCCCGGCAGCAACACCGATGTCATTCTGATAGGCGCGGAGACATGAGTATTTAGGCACTCCAAGATATTTTGCAACTATCCCGCTTGTTATTTTAGCTGAACTTATTTTTCGTGTAGCAACTTTCTGGGCAATTTTTCTCAGCACCTTTGCTATTTCCCTTTCAAGGTTCCTTACACCTGCTTCTCTTGTGTAATTTTCAATTATGTGTTTAATAGAACCATCGGTAAAAGAAAACTTGTCTGTCTTTAACCCATTTTCCTTTATCTGTTTTAGTATTAAAAATCTCTGAGCTATGCTTATCTTTTCATCTAAAGTATATCCGGGAAATTCTATCTGCTCCATTCTGTCAAGCATGGCAGGGGGAATAGTTGATATAGTATTGGCAGTTGTAATAAACATTACATCAGAGAGATCAAATTCCACTTCAAGGTAGTGATCGCTGAAATTTTTATTTTGTTCAGGATCCAGCGCCTCTAGCAGCGCTGAAGATGGATCGCCTCTGAAATCCTTGCCCATCTTATCAACTTCATCCAGTAAAAACACAGGATTCTTGCTTCCTATTTTTGTAATGGACTGTATTATTCGCCCCGGCAAAGCCCCGATATAAGTGCGACGGTGTCCCCTTATTTCTGCTTCATCCCTGATGCCGCCTAAAGAAACTCTTGTAAATTTCCTGTTTAAAGCATGCGCTATTGACCTGCCGAATGAAGTCTTTCCTGTACCCGGTGGACCCACGAAACAAAGTATAGGGGTCTTTAATTTCTTTGATAATTTTGAAACTGCAAGATATTCAAGAATTCTCTCTTTTGCCTCTTCTAAACTATGGTGTTCGGATTCAAGAATATCTTCAGCTTTTTTAAGGTTTATATTATTTGGCGTCTTTTTCTTCCATGGCAGTTTTACCAGCCAGTCTAAATATGTCCTGACTACAGTTCCCTCAGGTGAAAATGGCATCATCTTTTCTAATCTTCCTAATTCTTTTCTTGCCTGGGTTTTTGACTCTTCCGACATGCCTGATTCATTTATCTTTTCTGAAAGTTCATTTATTTCATCCTTCTGGAGATCTTTCCCATCAAGTTCTTTCTTTATTGCCTTCATCTGCTCGGATAAATAATATTCTTTCTGAGATTTTTCTATCTGATTTTTAACCTTTCCGTCTATTTCTTTTTGTATGACAAGAATATCAATTTCTTTTTTCAGGATTACTGTAAGCCTCTCAATCCGCTTTACCGGGTTAAACTGTTCTAATAACCTCTGCGCCTGTTGTTTTTTAAGCCTGATGTGGCTGATGATAACATCTGTTAACTTATCCGGGTTATCAATCTCATCTACAAGAGAATAGGAACCGAAATCAATTGTAGGATTCAGTTTAACATAATCTTCAAATAAATTAGAAACTCTTCTCATTATTGCCTGAAGATGGTTATCTGCAATCTCAGGCATCTCTGCAGAAGGATATTCAATTTCAGCTTCATAATAGTTTTCGTTAGGAATAAATCTTTTTATCCTTATTCTTTTTTCCCCTTCAATAAGAATTCTCGCGCTGCCATCAGGGAGGTTTAAGGTTTGAATTATGCTTCCAATTATACCTACCCTGTAAATGTTTTCACCTGTTGGATTATCATCGTAAATATTCTTCTGAGTTACAACAATTATCCTGTGATTATCCCCTGTTGCTCTCTGCACAGCATTTAAAGAACGCCTTCTACCGATTGCAAGAGGAACAAGCATGTAGGGAAAAATAACAATATCCCTTACAGGAAGCAACGGGTAAATATTAGCTTTAGTAGTTTTTCTTGCCATCATGCCGTTTTAAGTATTGGTTCGGATTTCCTTTCAATTACATCTTTATCTATAATACACTCAATAATATTTTCTCTATCCGGAATATCATACATCAATTCAAGCATAAAACTTTCTATAATAGTGCGCAAGCCTCTTGCTCCACGGGACTTTTCTTTTGCAAGAAATGCTATTTTGCGGATAGCATCATCTGTAAAAGTTAATTTTATACCTTCCATAGCAATAAGTTTCTGATATTGCTTTGCTATTGAATTTTTTGGTTTTATAAGTATTTCAGCCAGGTCATTCTCATTTAAATCATGAAACGGGCCCGTAACAGGAAGCCTTCCAACAAGTTCAGGTATTAAACCATACTTTATCAGGTCTTCCGGCTCAATGTACTTAAAAATCTCTCCTACATCTTTAGATTTGCCCTTCACTAACTTTGCGCCAAAGCCAACCCTTTTTTCACTTAATCTGTTAGATATAATATCGTCTAATCCGCTAAACGCACCTCCGCAAATGAAAAGTATGTTTGTTGTATCTACCTGAATAAACTTCTGTTGAGGATGTTTTCTTCCTCCCTGCGGATGGACATTTGCGACAGTTCCCTCTAAAATCTTGAGTAACGCTTGCTGAACCCCCTCTCCGGAAACATCCCTTGTAATTGAGGGAGTCTCTGATTTTCTTGATATTTTGTCAATTTCATCTATATAAATTATTCCCCATTCTGTCAGGTTTTTATTAAAAGAGGCACTCTGCAGGAGCCTCACAAGTATATTCTCCACATCTTCTCCAACATAACCGGCTTCAGTAAGAGTAGTAGCATCTGCTATTGCAAACGGAACATCAAGTATTCTTGCCAAGGTTTTCGCAAGCAGTGTCTTGCCTGTTCCTGTTGGCCCGACAAGCAAAATATTTGATTTTTCTAGTTCCACATTTTTATCAAAAGTTACTTTTCTTTTCTCTTGCGCTTTTACCTTGAAAGGCCCTTTACCGCTTATCCCGGCTCTTTTGTAGTGATTATATACTGCAACTGAAATAATTTTTTTTGACTCTTCTTGCCCGACTACATATTCATCAAGAATGGTTTTTATTTCACTTGGTTTAGGAACTTCCCTTATATTTCTCTGTCTTTCCCTGTCCAGTGCATCGTGAATCAAGTGATACGAAGTATCTATGCACTCTGCACAGATATAAGCTCCCTTGCCGCCTACAAGTTTTACTGCTTCTCGCTCAGTTTTACCACAAAAAATACAATTCTTTATTTCATATTTACCATCAGCCACTTTAATTATCCCCCTATGTTTTTTTTATTTCTTTACGGGTTGATATTACTTCATCTACAATACCATACTCCTTTGCCTCAGAAGCAGTCATAAAGAAATCTCTCTCTGTATCTTCTTCCACCTTTTTCATATCCTGCCCTGTATGTTCTGCCAATATTTTATTTATAGTATCCTTCATTCTCATTATTTCCTGAGCCTGAATTCCGATATCTGTTGCCTGCCCCTGAACACCGCCAAGCGGCTGATGTATCATTATGCGGGAATTTGGTAATGCGTATCTTTTCCCTTTATCTCCTGCCGCAAGTAAAAGCGCTGCCATAGATGTTGCCTGTCCCATGCATATTGTTGCAATAGACGGGTTAATATACTGTATGGTATCATATATGGCAAGTCCGGAAGTAACCACCCCACCGGGAGAATTTATGTATAGTGAAATCTCTTTATCCGGATTTTCTGCTTCTAAAAAGAGTAATTGCGCAATTATTAAATTGGCAATAGTATCATCTACAGGCGTACCTACAAAAATTATTCTGTCTTTCAGTAATCTTGAAAAAATATCATATGCTCTTTCCCCACGCTGACTCTTTTCTACCACCATTGGAACAAGCTGCATAACTTCATTTTTTTTATCCATTATATCTCCTCACTCCTCATTCTTATTAATTCTTATTTTAGCATTTTCTTTAATAAAATCAAAAACTTTCTTTGCAAAAATGACATTATCGTCTATGTATTTCCTTGCTTTTTCCCTGTTATCTTCACCAAGAAATTTCAGTATCTTTTCTTCTTCTTCTTTCCTGTCTATGTCAGTAACCTCAATACTTTCCTGCCTGGCTATAGATGAAAGTAAAAGTCCTGCTTTTATTTCTCTTATTACTTTTTCTCTTATTTTTATTTCATCTATCTTTGATGGGTCTCCGCCCTGCTTCTCAATATATTCTGCCATTTGTTTTTTATCTCTCTGAAGATTCTCTTCAACTAAACCCTCTGGTACTTCAAAATCATGCCTGGTTATAAGATATTCTATAATCTGGTTTTTTAATTCATCTTCTGAAGTTTTTTCCATCTGTTTTTTTAAATTTTCCCTTATATTATCGTTTAATTTATCTACAGTATCAAAACCTAAACTTTCTGCAATTTCCTGTTCATCAGGGAACTTCTTTTCTTTAATCTCTTTTACTTTAACATTAAAATGTGCAAGTCTGCCCTTTAATTCATCTTCCGGAAAATCATCAGGAAAATTATAATCAAATTCTTTTATTTCACCTTTTTTCATACCTTTAATATTTTTATCAAACTCAGGAAGATGAAAATTGCCGCCAATCTCAATAAATGAATTCTCTGGTAAAACAGAATTTACTTCTTTAGAATCTATGAAAACCTTAGAACTAATTACAACGAAATCACCATTGGAAGCACTTCCATCTTTTGCTTTAATTACAGCATTCCTTTCCCTGAAAGCCTGGATTGTATTTTTAACATCTTTTTCCTTAACAGAATTCCCTTTTTTTTCTAACTTTATCTTCTTATACTTTTTCACCTGTACTTCAGGATATATTTCTACTTCAACTTTAAACTTAAGAGGTTTATTATTCTCTAAACTGTAATCAGTTATCTTAGGAGTAATGGCTGGATTTATGTTCTCCTTCTCTAAAACATCGCCAAGCACATCAGGCAATAATTTATTTACCAATTTCTGTTTTGCTTCTTCTTTGTGACGCTCCTTAATAAGATTAATTGGAACCTTTCCTTTTCTAAATCCAGAAATACGAATTTCTTTTTTTATCTCCCCGTATATTTTTTCAAACTCTATGTCTATTTTTTTCCGGTGGACTTCAATATCAAGCGTTATTAAACAACTGGTTTTTTTTTCTACTTTATAAGTTAAATTTTCCATCGTTTATTTTTCCTTCCCACTTTTACTCTCAACTTTTCATTTGTAAATAACTTTTTCCTCGCCTGTCACATCAGGATTGCGTGGCAATCTCAATCGGGATTAGTTCCTTCGCTTTGCTGAGCCGCTAAAATTCCTCACGCTGAGGTTCCTCGCAATGACATTTTCACCCAGCTCCTGCGTGCAGAGGCTGGGTTCATTCCCTTTTGTGACAGGCAAGATGCCTGTCCTACAAAGCTGGCATATCCGTTTCACTTATTTTATGGTGTCGCGGGCGAGATTTGAACTCGCACTCAAAAGAACCAGGTCCTAAACCTGGCGCGTCTGCCAATTCCGCCACCGCGACATAAATCGTAAACCGTAAAGAGTAAAGCGTTTATAATCTATTACTCTTTACTCTTCTCGCTTTACCCTTTACCCTTTACCCTTCACCCTTCACCCTTCACGAATTTTGGTAGGCTGCACAGGAATCGAACCTGTAACCTACGGATTAAGAGTCCGGCGCTCTACCTATTGAGCTAGCAGCCCGTCCTAATCGTAAAGCGTGAAGCGTAAAGAGTAAAATTTTTTCAATTTACGCTTCACGCTTTACCCTTCACGAACTCTGGCACCCTCGGGGCGATTCGAACGCCCAACCCTCTGCTTAGAAGGCAGATGCTCTATCCATTGAGCTACGAGGGTATAAATTTTATTAATATTAATAAAATTTTGTTTCCATTGTCAAACTGTAGATGCAATCCCAAGAACCGATATTGGTCCCTGGGCTTCGCCTAAATCCAGCTTTTTAGCTGAAAAAGTCTATCCGAATATTTCTTTCTTTGGAATAAAAGTCACAATCTACACCATACTAACCAGATTTCCCTAATCATTCAGGCAAAACCCAGACTTTTGGATGCACTTGTCCTTTTATC
>JAIVZN010000004.1:0-43173 GCA_048634875.1 Deltaproteobacteria bacterium
CCTCATTGTTCCATAGTACTTTTGCCTTTGGCACATAAAAGCCAGTTCTAAAGCTCAAAAACTCCCCAGCTCTTGCTTGCAAGAGCTGGGTCAAACAATTTAAGCTTTTTCTAAAGAACCAGACTGGCTTTTACTAAAAGTACTAAAGTCACTCAAAATACATTTTACGGACCCATTTGGACACAACTTTCAGACGATATTTGCACAATATTTAAGAAAGAACCATTATTTGAGAGTTGACTTAATGGTTTTAATAAGTTAAATAAACAGTATAAATATGTGTAAAGTAATATCTATAACAAATCAGAAGGGGGGGGTTGGAAAGACTACAACTGCAATTAATCTTGCTTCAGGCCTGGCAGAAATGTTTCAGGAAGTTTTACTAATTGATATTGACAGCCAGGCAAATGCAACTCAGGGACTTGGCTTTGATAAAAAAAGTGTAACATGCTGCTCCATTTATGAAGTTATTATGGGGGAAATCAAGGTGAATAAAGGAGTGAGAAGTACAAATAATGAGTTATTAGATATAATTCCTGCTAATGTAAACTTAAATGGCGCAAAAATTGAGCTTATAGATTTAGATAACAGGGAATTCAGATTAAAAAATGTAATAGAAGAACTAAAAGGCAGTTATAAATATATAATAATTGATTCACCTCCATCACTTGATCTTCTTACAGTTAATTCTCTTACTGCAAGTGATTCCGCTTTAATACCTATACAGTGTGAATATTATGCATTAGAAGGTTTGGGGCAGTTATTAAATACTCTTTCAAAAATAAAGAAGAATTTAAATACAGTACTTGAGATTGAAGGTATCTTGCTTACAATGCATGATAAAAGAACAAATCTTTCCTTTGATGTAATTGATGAAGTTAAAAAACACTTTAAGGGTACAGTATATGATACGATTATTCCAAGAAACATCAGGCTTGCCGAAGCGCCGAGTTTCGGCGAGTCTATATTTGCTTATGCTCCATATTCAAGCGGAGCTAAAGCTTACAGGGATTTAGCAAAGGAATTTTTAGATTCAAATTATTAATGGTTCTTTCTTAAATATTGTGCAGATAGCGTCTGAAAGTTATTTTAAGAAAGAGCCTTTAATATGGAACATTATCAAAAAATGATAATGTTAAAAATAACATGAAACTGACATGCCGGTTTGCTGATGCAAAAGCGGATGTAAATGGAGGATAGAATTATGAAAAGAGCACTTGGAAGAGGGCTTGACTCTCTAATACCGGAAAAAACAAATAACGAAGTACAGGAAGTTAAAATTGATAACATTATTCCAAATAAGTACCAGATGAGGAATGATTTTAATGATGAAAAAATCAATGAATTAGCTAAATCAATAAAAGAGAATAGTCTTATTCAGCCTGTAGTTGTTACTAAAGTTAATAGAAAGTATATGATAATAGCAGGTGAAAGAAGGTGGCGTGCAGCGAAAAGAGCAGGTCTTGTATCTATACCATGTATTCAAAAAGATATGGATGATGAGAATTTTCTGACAGCATCGCTTATAGAAAATATTCAGAGGGAAGATCTTTCGCCTGTAGAAGAGGCAACTGCATATGATAAGATGATTAAAAGTTTTTCTATGACACAGCAGGAAATTGCTGAAAAAGTTGGCAAAAGTAGATCCGCTGTTGCAAATACAATAAGAATACTTTCACTTCCGGAGGATTTAAGGAATTTAATTATTCAGGAGAAGATAACTGCCGGACATGCCAGGGCATTACTTACAATAGAAAATTCTGAAAAGCGGCGCAGGCTTGCAGAAAAAATAGTAAGGGAAAAATTAACTGTAAGAGAAGCTGAAAAATTAGCGTCTATAGTTTCAGGCAGGATAAAAATAGCACAAAAAAAGCGCGTTAAAAAAAATACAGATTCAGAAGTAAAAAAAATGGAAGATAAATTTGAAAAAGTTTTTGGCACAAAAGTAAATATTAAGTTAAAAAATAAGGAACAGGGAGTAATTAATATAGAATTTTACTCTCTAAAAGATTTTGAGAGAATCATAAAAATTATCTGTGATTAAATGTTGCCAAAATGGCAACACGCAGGATTTGATTAGGTGGCATGAAGGAGAAAGTGCCAGAATTAGATAAATAATGCGTGTGATTAAAATAAGTCAAAGGGAATTAATATTTTCCATGATTTGAGATGAAAACTGGCTGTAAGTTTTGGAACATGCTCTCTTATCGGAAGGCAACATAAATTTTACAGGTTTTCCTATCACATATTTCAGTTGCCGTAATTTAAAGATGTCCTGATTATTATATATTTTAGACGGCACTACAGGCACATTTGATTTATGAGCTAAAAAAGCAACTCCGCGGTGTATCCTGCTTGTTGATTTTCTTGTTCCTTCGGGAAAAATTAATAATACTTTACCTGATTTAAGCAAATTAATTGCTTTTTTAAGCGATGATAATTCAGGAGTTTCCCTGTTTACAGGGAAAGCATGCGTGGAACTGATTATTTCGCCAAATATTGGAATTTGAAAGAGTTCTTTTTTTGCCATAAAATATACAGGTTTTTTTATAGATGACCCAATAAGAGGAGGGTCAATAAGTGAATTGTGGTTTGACGCTATAATGAATCCGCTTTCAGGTAAGTTATTTTTTCCAATAATTTTAAGGCGGAATAATGTTTTAAATATAAATAAGAATAATAATTTACCAAGGGAATAATTCAATTATTTTATCCACCACCTCGGCAATACTCATATCTGTAGAATCTATTGTAAAAGCATTTTCAGGCACTTTTAAAGGTGCAAGACCCCTTGATTTGTCCTGCCTGTCTCTTTTTCTGATATTTTCTTTGAGTTCTTCAATATCAATATTTTCACCTCTATCTTTAAGTTCCTGCCAGCGGCGTCTTGCTCTTTCTTTAATTCCTGCGTCAAGATACACTTTTAAATCTGCATCAGGAAATACAATACTTCCCATATCTCTTCCGTCAAACACGACTTTTTTAAGATCATCTGCTACTGTTCTCTGGATTTTTGCAAGTTTGTGCCGCACTCCCGGAATTTCTGCGATTCGTGAAGTATTTTCTGTTACTGCCTGACACCGTATTTCTTTAGTGACATTTCTTCCGTCAAGATAAACATTCATGGTATTTCCTGAAAAATCTATGTTAATCTCTGTTTTTTCAGTTAGCTTTTCTATTTCAGGTACTTTTGAAAATGGAAGCTCCAAATCAATAACTTTTAGTGCAATAGCTCTATACATAGAACCTGTGTCAACATATTTAAAATTAATTCTTTCAGCTAACATTTTCGCTATTGTTGTTTTTCCTGCGCCGGCAGGTCCATCTATTGTTATTATAAATTTATTGTTCATTCGTGTTTAAGTTGGATTTTTGTTTTAGTATAGATAAGTTTTATATAAATATTTATACAATATTTTTTTACTTTCAGCCTTCGGCGATGTTTTACTTTATTATCAAAAAAATGTCAAATACGGTTGTGTCGTCGTATATTTGCATAAGAGAGAAATGTTTGATAAAATTAACTTGATAATGTAATGAAAAAAATACTTTTTTTTACTTTTATTATTTTCATAGTTTTAACGGGGCAGCATAACTGTTTTGCCGGGAAAAAAGATACAATAGCCGTTATTGATTTTGAAGGCCAGAATGTATCTGCCATGGATGCGGTAGTTGTCACCGGTTTCCTTCGTACTGCCCTGGTCAACAACGCGTTCTTTGAAGTAACCGATCGCAATAATATGGAAAAGATTTTAGGCGAACAGGGCTTGCAGCAGACCGGATGCACAACGGAAGACTGCGCTGTAAAGATAGGTAATTTGCTGAATGTTCAAAAAATAATAATCGGAAACCTCAGCAAACTGGGAAATACATATTATGCTACCGCAAGTATAGTTGATGTAGAAACAGGCAAGATAGTTATATCCGACAGAGTAAAAAGTCATTCTCAGTCCGAACTTGATGATGTAATGGAAAGACTCGCTAAAAGACTTGAAGCTAAGTCGCGGGGCGAAAAAATCACCGCAGAAGTATCAAAGCCACCGGTTGTTACGCAGCCACAAGTTGTTACGCAGCCACAAGCTCCTATGCAGGTAAGGCAGGCTATTATACAAACAAGGGCTGTCAGAAGAGAAACAGGAAGCGTAGTATTAGGTATAGGAGCCAGTTCCCCTGGGGTAAGCGTTAAATTATTGATGTTAACCAGCGATAAGAAGAGGAGTGGCTGTTTTGAATTTAAATATCAATCTGCGGATGATATACCGGTTATCGGATTAAGGCTCCGTTTTTATGTAAACAGAAACAAGTTGGTCTTGTTTTACCTTGGAGGTGAAGTTGACTATACCTTTTTTGATTCTGATATATGTAAAGTCAGGGGGGGGATCGGTGAACCGTTTATAGGGGTTGAGTTTTTTGCAGCAAAATTCATATCCGTGCAATTTGATATGGGACCTGCTTTTTATATTCTTAAAGATGTGAATTACGGTGTTTCTATTAAAGGTTATGAGTTATGCGGGAATGTTGAGGCAACTTTTTACTTTACAGGTTTTTAAAATGGGAGATATAAGCATGGCGAAAAATACAAAAATATATATTACTTTATCTTTAGTCCTGATAGTGTATGTTTTCGGCGTATGCTTCGGGTTTGAAATCGGCATCCCCGCAGTTATAAAAAAGAATACCGGCAAACTGATTGAAAAAGCCAGAGTAGAAAGGGAAGCGCGGTTTGATGTGGATGAAGGCGAATGGAGTGTTATTAATGAAAAGCTGGTAATAGTCGGAACAGGAAACGGGGAATATCTTATGTGGCCCAGTAAACAAACATGCGGAGCAACAAACAATAATGATACAATAAAATGGGCAACCGGTTCGTTCCCTCCGCCTATATGGGATAATGAAACAAAAAGTTATGAATACGGGTCTTATAAATACGATTACCCTGCGTTTGTATGGGCGGAAAATCTGGAATATGAAGGGTATAGCGATTGGCGGTTACCAACTATTGATGAATTAAAGTACCTCTATAATTATGGACAGGATTATGTTTCATGCAACAAACACTATGTGTCATCTACACAGAAAGACTTTGGCAATGTGTACTATCTTAGTTTTGAAACCGGGGATAAGAAAGGTTACACAAAAAATTATGCTTTCTTAGTGCGCGCTGTACGCAGCAGCAATTAAAAAAAAGCATCTACAGCTTTCTGCAAACCACTATTTATCATTCTGAGGAAGCACATTCACATCTCAGTATAAACTCCGCGACCGAAAAATCTATGCTAAGAAAGAACCTAAATTTCATTAGTTCCTATTATATAAACAGTTCGGTGTGCCACCCTTGAATAAACCTTTTCAAGATAATTGCCAATATTTTTAATTTGCGGTTGTAGATTTTAAAAAAATAGAAGAGCTCTTGACAAAATTCCCTTGACAAAATTTACTTAATTTGATATAAAAAATGTTGATATGCATATTTTAATAATAGCTATTCACATTGTAGTTGCTGTTTTATTGACACTTATAATCCTTCTTCAGCAAAGCAGCGGAGGAGGATTATCGGGCATGTTCGGCGGTGGAGGTGGAGCTGATGATATGCTTTCTTCTCCCAGCGGAGATGTTTTTCTAAAGAAAGTTACTGTGACACTTATTGTAGTTTTCTTTTTTACATCATTGATTCTCGCAGTAAAAACTGCTCACAGATCATCAAAAAGTTTACTTGAAAACAGATCTGCTCCGCCTGTTATGCCAATTACTCAGCAAACCGAAAAAATTCCTAACTCCAAACCTGCTAAGACTCCAACACCGTAGATTTTTTAATTAGCTTGCCGAGGTGGTGGAATTGGCAGACACGTATGGTTAAGGACCATATGGGTAACTCCGTGCGGGTTCAAGTCCCGCCCTCGGCACCAAATAGAGTAATATAATTAAGTATTACTTTGAAAATAAAATAAATACTGATGGGAAATAGAGGGACTTGAAGGGATATTTCCGCACCTAAATAGATGAGTGACTGAGCGCATGCCTAAAAATATTCCCTACTCCCTCATACCACATCCCTTTAAAAAGGAGTATAACGGCCAAATGGAGGAAAAAAAATGAGAGGACTTATAATTTCAGCAATAATGACTGGTATTATTTGCGTTATAATGTCTATAATTTTAGTATTAAGCGGGGGAAAGTTTCTGGCAGCTGCAGAAGGCTGGTCAAGAGCAGCCAGCCTGGCATTTTTGTTTTCAATAGCTTGTTCCCTTATTCCAAAAGAAGAAGAAAAAAAATAATAAGGCGACGTACCCAAGTGGCTAAGGGAGAGGTCTGCAAAACCTTTATCCCCCGGTTCGAATCCGGGCGTCGCCTCCAGGTAAAATAAGTGGTAAACTTATTTTTCTGGGCGGTTAGCTCAGTTGGTTAGAGTGCTTGCTCGACACGCAAGAGGTCACTGGTTCAAATCCAGTACCGCCCACCATCATTTTTATATGAACCCCGTTAAAAGTCCTAACGGGAGTAGGGTGAATAATAAAAAAGAAATCAGTTAATATGAAAACTTCTAACGGGGTGAATAATAATCTTGAACCATTAAGACATTCTGCTTCCCATGTAATGGCACAGGCAGTTCTGCATCTATACCCGGATGTCAAGCTTGCTATAGGCCCGCCAATTGAAGACGGTTTTTATTATGATTTTGAATTTTCCCAGAAAATATCTGTAGAAGACCTTGAAAATATTATGGGTGAAATGAAAAAGATTTTGAATGAAAACCATAAGTTTGAAAAAAAATCAGTTAACAAGGAAGAAGCCTGTAAAATTTTTAATGACCAGCCTTACAAACTTGAATTAATAAACGAATTGCCTGTTGACGAAGTAAGTATTTACAGTAACGGGGACTTTATTGACCTGTGTAAGGGGCCGCACATTGAAAATACTTCAAAAATCAAAAATTTCAAACTAACTAAAGTAGCAGGCGCGTACTGGCGGGGAAATGAAAACAATACCATGCTTACCCGTATTTACGGAACGATATTTCCGTCTCAGGAAGAACTTGATGAATATCTGAAATGTCAGGAACTTGCAAAAGAAAGGGATCACAGAAAATTAGGGAAAAAACTTGACCTTTTCAGCATACAACCAGATGCTGGAGCAGGTCTGATATTCTGGCACCCAAAAGGCGCGGCAGTCAGAAGGGTAATTGAAGATTTCTGGTTGCGGGAACACGAAAAGAATGGTTACAAGTTTGTCAATATACCTCATATTGCCAAAAGTCACCTCTGGGAAACATCTGGGCATCTAAATTTTTACAGCGAGTATATGTATCCCAGGATAGACCTTGAAGAAGATAAGGAAAACTATATTTTAAAACCCATGAATTGCCCCGGCCACATTCTGATATATAAAAGCTCTGTTCATTCTTACAGGGAATTTCCTTTTCGGTGGGCTGAGCTTGGCACTGTTTACAGATATGAAAAAAAGGGCGTGCTTCACGGGCTTATGAGAGTAAGAGGCTTCACCCAGGACGATGCCCATATTTTCTGCCGCAGGGACCAGTTGAATGACGAAATAAAAAAGATACTTGAATTTGTAATATATATATTAAACACTTTCGGGTTTTCTGAATTTGAAATTTTCTTAAGTACCCGCCCTGAAAAATATGTGGGAGATTTGAATCAATGGGAACTTGCAGAAAACGCCTTAAAAGATGCCTTAAATGCAGCAGGATTGGATTTTAAAGTTGATCCGGGTGAAGGCGTGTTTTACGGTCCAAAAATAGATATAAAAATAAAAGACTCACTTAAAAGAGCATGGCAGTGCTCAACTATTCAAGTTGATTTTAATATACCTGAAAAATTTTCAATTGATTTTACTAATTCCAGCGGGGCTAAAGAACAGCCTGTAATGATACACAGGGCATTACTTGGTTCTATTGAAAGATTTTTTGGTGTTTTAATTGAGCATTACGGCGGAAGATTTCCTTTGTGGCTGGCGCCCGTACAGGTTGAAATAATACCAATAAATGAAAAACATTTTAATTATTCTTGCAGGCTTAAAGAAAGATTGCTGGAAAAAGGAATTCGTGCGGAATTAAATGAAAAAGAAGAAAAATTAGGCAAAAAGATATGGCTTGCAAGGGATATGCAAATTCCATATGTAATAATTATAGGCGATAAAGAAGTTAATCAGAATAAAGTATCCCTCAGAAAATTATCTGAAGGCGATCTTGGTCAGTTTGAAGTGGACGATTTCATCCGGTTACTGCAGAAAGAGATTAGTCAGAAGCAATAAGTTCTCTCAATTTGTTTATATTTTTATATGCGTTTATTTTTCTATTTTCCTTTTTAGTAGTATTTGCAATTATATCCCATAATCTCATAGCTTTATCGTAGTCTTTTTTTTTCTCATAAACCTGCGCAAGCATAATTTTTATTTCATCCGGGGTATCTTTCCTGAAAACCAACCCTTCAAGCAAAGGTATAGCTTTTTCAAATTTATCCTGATGGAAATAAATCAATACAGTTTTAAGTATGTAAAGTTTCCATCTGAGCTCTGCAAGATATGAGAAATTTCCAAGAATCAGTGGATGTTTTTCCAGTTCTTCTGTAATCTCTAAGTCTTTGAAATTTTCATACATATTTTCTACTGTTTCAATGCTCTCGTCAATTAACTCCATTGCTTCAGCATGCCGCTTAAGGTTCCATGCCAGCGTTGCGGGTCCTATGAGATGAACCTGGGTAAATATCGGATCAAATCTTATAAGCTGCTGCCAGTAGCTTTTTAATTCAGGAAACCGTTTGCCGTAATCCTTATCTTTTGAAAATTGTAATTCTTCACCTGATGAACCGTAATATTGAAAAGTCTGCACCCAGATTATATCAGCAGCAAGCCTTCTCATGCCAAGCGTTGAAGCCCAGAAGGATATAGGAGTACTCAGAGGAAATTTTTTTGAGAATATCGGGGGATAAATTTTAGATTCAGGAATTTTTGCATAAAATACTGCTGTCAGCAACAGGAAAACAACTACTAACAATATATGAATTAATTTAGTTTTCACGCCTGATTATAATTCTTTTCTGTTGTAAATAAGGATAGCAAAAGTCAATAATACTGCTGAATAAAAAACAGCATATCCTGTTACCCATGTAAAATTTATGTTTAAAGCCTGTATATGAAATACATCCTTATAATTAAGTTTGCTGAAATTAGGAATTATATAATAAAAGAATTTCAGTACCGGTGTGATTTTTATCCCGTCTTTTTCCAATAAATAATTTATGTATTTTAATTCTTCAGAAAAATGGCCCAATGTCCACAAAAAAAATATACTTACAAAAGAAGACGCAGGGGATGTTGAAATTAAAGAGATTAAAATAGAAAAAGAAGTTACAATAAGTATTTTCAGAAATATACTGAATGCTATCCCGATAATATAGATATTAAAATTCCAGCCTCTGACAAGTAAAACCAATGATAGGGCTGCAGTCATTATAATAATATAAGTTCCCATAACACTTATGACACCAAAGAATCTTCCAAGTATATAGGTTGCCCTGGTAACAGGCCGGCAAAGGATTAAATATACTGTTTTATCTTCCATTTCCTGAAGTATAATTCTTACTGATATGAAAGCGCAACTTAAGAAAGTAAATATTTCTATAGCTGATGTTCCGATATCAAGAATTACTCTCAGGACCTGCGCCGGCGCCAGCACTGAAAACAGCACTCCGCTTCCAAGAACAACAGCAATAAAAATAAACAGTATCATGAAGTTTCTGCTTTTTATATTTTCTATAAATGTATATCTTGATATTTCAAAAATTTTTTTAATCATTTTCTTTAACTAAATTAATTATATTAAGAAATTCCTCCTCAAGTTTCAGATGAGGTCTTATTGTTTCTAAAATCGTTCCTTTATGCAGTATCCCCACTTTATCTGCGACCTTCTGTACTTCTGCAATAATATGTGAAGAAAAAAATATTGTCTTGCCGTCTTCCTTTAATTTTAACATAAGATTTCTAATATCAATTATTCCTTTAGGGTCCAGCCCGCCCATAGGTTCATCAAGTATCAGGAACTCAGGCTCGGATAACAGCGCCTGTGCAAGTCCGAGCCTCTGAAGCATCCCTCTTGAAAAACTTTTAATCTTCATGTCAATTACATGTTCCAATGAAGTATATTTAAGTACCTCGCCTATTCTTTTATCTAAATATTTGTTTTGTAAATTTGAGAGTTTTCCCCAGAACCTTAACATTTCCCTTGGTGTAAACTTTTTATCAAAAGACGGTATTTCAGGTAAATAACCAATTTTTTGCTTTACCTCATTTGTAACTTCACCGGATTGAAATATACTAAAGTTTCCACTATCCGGCCTGATTAATCCTAAAAGCAGTTTTATGGTTGTTGTCTTTCCGGAACCATTCAGGCCTATCAAGGCAAAAATCTCATTTTTTCCCACATTAAGATTTACTCCTCTTAAAGCATGAGTAACGGTTTTTTGAAAGAAGTGTGAATATATGTATGACTTACTCAGGTTTTCTATGATTAAAACTTTTTCTTCCATTATAGTTTATATAAAAAATTACTGAAAAAAAGTCAAACTTTAATTGTTCAATGGAAAAATTTTCGGGTACAGTTGACTATCCATTGATTTTTTGTTTTAATTGCATTTGTTAACCTTTTACAAAAAAATGGAGCTATACTTAACCTTCATACAGAGAAGTGTCAAATAAAAAAAACAAATACTCACAAAAAGTACTGATGCTTGTTGACGGACTGGATATTACAAATGGCGTATCTGTCACATGCAGAGAAATTGCCGAGCACTGGGCACAAACTTCTTCAAACTGGGATCTGCTGATATACGGTACTTCAGTAATCTCCTTAAAAGACGAGAATTATGAGGGCGCATGTATAAGAGTAGAAAAAAGCCTGATACAGATACCTGTGATAGGTTATAAAAAGATGTGGCTGTCTATTCCCATAGTTGAATTATTTAAATTATTTTCATCATCAAGATACCAGATTGTTCATTCTACTACCCCCGGCCCTATCGGACTGCTGGGCGCCATCATTGCCAGGATATTAGGAAAGCCCCTCATTATGACACATCATACCCGCATAGTAGATTATATGAATTATTATTCTCCGCGCATACTGCTCCCTGTTGTAAAAAAAGTTACGCTGTTTTTATTCCGTAAATTTTATTCATTAGGGACACTGACTATTGCTCATTCGCCGGCTACCGTAGAAGAATTGGAGGCTCTCGGGGCAAAAAAAATCAGGTATATTCCAATGGGGGTAAAAATTCCAATACCTGATATAAATCAATTAAAACAGAAAAAAAAACTTGCAAAAAATAAAATACATAAAATTTATGATATTCCAATGGACAAACAGATAATTATGTATATAGGCAGAATAGCAAAAGAAAAAAATCTCTCTTACTTAGCAGAAGTTTCCCAGAGATTAAAATATGCTTTTATTATTGTTGGAGACGGGCCTGTAAAAAAATCATTAAAAAAATATCCGAATATAATACTTCCAGGGTTTAAATATGGAAATGAACTCAGAGATTTGTATCTTTCAGCGGATTTATTCGTATGCACTTCAACTTCAGAGACATTAGGAAAAACTTTATTAGAAGCCCTATCTCATGGAATACCGATATTAGTTCCTGATGAGGGGTATCATAATTCAATATTAACTGAAGGGAAAGCAGTATATAAGTACAGGTGGGGGACAAAAGAAGAGGCAATAGATAATATAACAAAGAAAATTTCTGAAATTATCAACCTGAATACTGACCGCACTCTCATGACTGAAGCAGCATTTACATACGCCTTACAGTTTTCCTGGGATAAAGTCATATTAAAACACACTGAACCGTATATAGAAGTTACCACAGGACTTTAACTATAGCGCCCTATTTTTTTTCTAAAATTTTAACAAACGCATCAACTATAGAACTTTGCCACTGCTTATCCCTGCCATTTTTTAAAATAGCAATGGCTGCCTCTTCTGACATACCTTTTCTATATGCGCGGTCGCTGGTCATGGCGTCATAAGAATCAGCAACAGCCATAATGCGGGCTTCAGATGGAATATCTTGACCTCTGAGTCTCTCAGGGTATCCCCTGCCATCCCATCTCTCATGATGGTACTTAATAGCTGCAAGGACTTTCTTCAATGTTTTTAATCCTTTACATATCCTATGTGAAATTTCCGGATGTGTCTTTATTTTTTCATACTCCTCAAATGTCAGAGTGTCTGTTTTAGTTAAAATTTTAAGCGGGACAGCAATTTTTCCAATGTCATGAAGTATGCCTGCCCAGTATAAATCTTCTGCTTTTTCTGCTGAAAATCCAAGAGATAACGCAATCTTTTTGGAATATTCGCCAACCCTGTCCGAATGACCGCGAGTATATGGGTCCTTTGCTTCTATTGCATGAGCCAGAGCAACAACAATATTGTGGGTTTCTTCTAACTCAAGGTAAGTTCTTCTAAGATTCAGTAAACTCCGCACCCTGGCAAGAAACTCCCATCTGTCAAATGGTTTATTAATAAAATCATCTACCCCCATCTCGTAAGCTTTAATCTTTGTATCTTTATCTTTCAAAACAGTAAACATGACCACAGGCGTAAACCGATGATGCTTCTTTGCAATTTTTAGTAGCTGAAATCCATCCTTGCCGGGCAACATAATATCAAGAAGAATTAAATCCCATTCTTCTTTCATTATAAGTTCTTCAGCTTGATCTCCTCTGTCGCAAGTTACGATGTCATAAATAGATTTTTCTAATATGTCCTTTGTAATCTGCTGTGATGAAGGGTCATCTTCTACAATTAACATTTTCATAACTCTCTCCTTCTTCTATCGGGCGTGATAAATCACGCCCCTACAATTTTTCCATTTTATATGGTAAAACCACTTTAGAAGTAGTTCCCTTTTCCCACTGACTTTTTATTTCTATCTCTCCGCCCATCATTTTAATAAGTTTCTTACAAATACTCAAACCCAATCCTGATCCGCCAAACTCCCTTGTAATTGAACCGTCAGCCTGGACAAACTCATCAAAAATATGTTTAAGGTCTTCTTCTTTTATTCCTATGCCTGTATCAACAACTTCAATAAAGAAACCTGTATCTAATTTACCTGCTATAACTTTAACCCGGCCATCTTTAGTAAACTTTATTGCATTTGATATAAGATTCATAATTACCTGCCTCACCCTGGTGTAATCATGATAACATTCTATCTCGTCTTCAGCTTCTATTACAAAATCAAGATCTTTTTCCTGGGCTAATGGTTTCACTTCCTCGCCAAGATCACATAATAGCAGATTCACCTTGACAGTTTCAGGCACAAGCTTCATTCTGCCCGCTTCTATTTTACTTAAATCCAGTATGTCGTTTATCAGGTTTAACAAATGTCTGGTATTGCGCATAACCTTTCCATATGTGGATTTCTGTTTTTTTGTAACCTTTCCATAAATTCCATCTTCAAGAAGTGCGGTAAAACCAATTATGGCATTCATCGGTGTTCTCAGCTCATGAGACATACTGGCTAAAAACTCTGATTTTAATCTGTCTGCCTTTTGAAGTTCCCTGTTTTTTTCTTCTATTTCTCCATAAGCTTTCTTTAAATCCTTGGTAGCATTCTTTATTTTCTCTTCCATAGAATCGTAGGATTTTTTAAGTTCTTCTCCCATGCGGTTAAACTCATTTGCAAGTTCTTCTAATTCATCACCTGTTTTTAATCTTATCCTGTAGGAAAGGTTACCCTTGCCGAGAATTCTTGCGCCTTTATTGAGATATGCTATAGGAAGCACTACCCGTTTACTGAAGTACAACGCCAGGATAAATGCGGTTATAATTGCCAGGACAACAAACACTAGAACAATCCGCTTCAAATATATGATACTGCGGTAAACAATGCGGTACGGAGAACTTAACATTATCCACCATTTTTTAGCAGGGTTCAACGCATAATAAATCAGGCTCTTTTTATCATTAAGTTTAATTACACCTTCTTCATCAGGCAGTTCATGTTTAAATTTACCTTCCCCGCCCAGAATAATACCCTTATCAGGGCCAAGAACAATAAAACTGCTTTCCCTGACAGGTTTTATCTTTTCAAGAAGCTGTGACAGATTTTCTAAATTCAGTCCCCCTATTAAAAGTGCGCCCCTAAGCGGATACACAATAATTATCTCTTTTTTCTTTCTGAATACATAGACACTTGAAACACGGGCTTTAGGATTTCTGAAATTATATTTCAAGAAACTATATATCTCTTTATTATCAGTTAATGAACTATAAGATGCAGGCCAGCTTGAAAGTATAAAGAGTTTGTCGTTTCTTTTTCTTACAACTCCAAGAAAAGTGAAATTTTTATGTTTTACATATACTCTCTTTAAATTTAATTTTAACAGATTAATATTTTTATCCCTGACAGCAATTCTAAAGTTTTTCTCACTGGCTAATGTAATTAAACTCTTCTGGCAGTTTAAAATATAGTGTTCAACTAACTTATGAGAACCGGTTACTACTGCTTTTTGAATACTGTCCATCTGGGAAAAAAGTGTTCCGGAAATTAAAGAGAAAGTAAAAAAGGAAAATAAAGTCGGCAAAGTAATAATAAAGAAAAGTATGAGGAGTTTATAGCGAAGTTTTAATTTTAATTTAGATAAGTTTTTTTTCAATGGGCTTAAGAGGTATAATATTCCATCGTGAAGTTTGGATATATATTTTGCGAGATATTTTAGCAGTTGCATCTGTTTCATTGTAAAAAGTTCTTAACTTCTTTTACTATATCTTCCGGCATACAGGGCCTGGAAAGGTAAGAGCTGCATCCCATTTCTAAGATTTTTTCCCTGTCGCCTACCATCGCGTGGGAAGTCAGCGCTATTACAGGAAGATTGCGGAATTTCTCATCCTGCCTCATTCTCTTAATAACTTCCCATCCGCTGACTTTTGGTAAAGACAGATCAAGCAGAACAAGGTCAGGAGCTTCTGTAAGCTTTTCTAAGCCCTCTTCCCCGTTATATGCTAAAATGATTTCAAAACCTGCTTTTTTTAAGGTTAATTCCGCTATTTCCCTGTTAAAGGGATTGTCTTCAATAATTAAAATCTTTTTCACCCGTAAATAAACTACTTAATTGAGTCCTAAATGATGCATTTTTTGCGACTTGTGACTTTTTAGTCTCCGGAGCAAAAAAATGTATTTTTAGGTCTCAATTATTTTCATCTCCTTTTGTGAACTGAAAGTTCATGTTTATAATATATAAACTATATATGGAAAAATCAAGAAAATTTGTAAATTGGAAATGAATTTTATAGAATTTTAGTATGAAAATTTATTTTTTAGGTACCGGGGCCGCTGTAGCTACTGCAAAACGGGACAATACTTCAATTTATTTTGAAACTGATTCATGGAATCTTCTTGTAGATTGCCCTGGCAGTGTAATTTATAAGTTTTCTTTGCTCTCAATTGACTATACAAAGCTTAATGGAATTTTCATTACTCACTCCCATCCCGACCATCTTTATGGACTGCCATCAGTAATTCATTCTCTTGACCCGTTTGCTATATATCCAAAAGTATTTACACCAAAAGGAATAATTACAGAAGTTAGATCTCTTTTAAAAATATTTGATCTGCAGAATAAAACCAAAATTATAAGTATGGATTATAAAATTGATGAATATGAATCCATAGATTTCTTTTCAACAAACCACACGCCGCATTCTAAAGGAATAAAAATATTTTCAGAAAATAATATCATAATCTATACTTCTGATACAGGTCCCATCCCTGAATGTGAAAAGATTTTTAAAAATGCCGACTATCTGATACACGACTGCTACGCGCCTGTGCGATTAAAGAAAGTAATACCTGTGCTGGATTCAACCCATACTTCTGCTGAAACACTTGGAAAAATAGCTGAAAAATCAAAAGTAAAACACCTGATTCCAATTCACTTTTCAGGAGAGCATGATTTTGAAATTTCTGAAATAGTTAAAGAAATTAAAAAATACTACTGCGGAGATGTAATTATTCCAGAAGATTTAATGATGCTGAAAGTTTAGCTCCAGATACCTTTTATTTCAGTATTACAATATATACACTTTCCATTTTTTATCAAATTCTTCTGTAATGTATATATATTCCTTGAAATCAGGACTTTTCCGCAAGTTGGACAAACTGTATCAACTCTACCACTTACATTTCCTAAATATATATGTTTTAATCCATATTTTTTTCCGATTTCTTCTGCTTTTTTCAAAGTAGAAACAGGAGTGGGTTCTGTATCATTATAGTCATAATTAGGAAAAAACCTTGAAATATGCCATGGCATATGGGAATCTACATCTCTGATAAATTTGGCAATTAGCCCTAATTCTTCATCCGAATCATTGACATCGGGAATTATTAAAGTTGTAACTTCTACCCATATATTAGCTTCCTTCATTTTCCTTATGGACTGAAGGACAGGCTTTAATCCTGCACCGCATATATTCTTATAAGAACTGTCGCTAAAAAACTTCAAATCAACATTTGCTGCGTCTAAATAAGGCGCTATCATTTCAATAGCCTCTTCAGTCATATATCCGTTTGTAACAAATATATTTTTTATTCCTTCCTCTGACGCAAGTTTTGCCGTATCAAAGGCGTACTCAAAAAATATGGTCGGTTCTGTATAAGTATATGATATGCTACGGGCATTATTTACACGGGCTTCCCTCACTATTTCCCCGGGTAGAATTCTTCTTGAACTATCTTCATAAGCTTCTGCTTCCTTAACCTGAGAAATCTGCCAGTTCTGACAGAAACCACACCTGAAATTACACCCTACTGTTGCAATTGAGTATGAGAAAGTACCGGGCAGGAAATGGTATAGCGGTTTTTTTTCAACAGGATCCATGCTTGAGGCAACTGCGTCACCGTAAACTAATGTATAGAGTTCTCCGTCTTCATTTTTTCTTACCCTGCACAATCCGTATTTTCCTTCACTTATAATACAATTATGGGAACAAAGACGGCATTTTACCTTATTCTTCTCTATTTTGCTATACAGTAAAGCTGGTTTTTTCATCAAATGTCATTTTACTTAAATTTGGTTTCATTTCAACTCATTTTTTTGTTTTTCTGAAAGTTAACCCAGCCTACTTTTTTGTGTGCTACACTTTGCGCATTTTTTGCATTCCAATTATTTGACAATTCTCACAAAAATCAGTAAATTTAAAGTCTATGGAAAATATTATTTTATACAAACATATTTTTGGTCCATTTAGTTTTTTAGGTAACATATGGCCGCTTTTAATAGTGGTCTTTTTCTTTTCTGTTGTTTTACATGAAGTTGCTCACGGCTTAATGGCATATAAATGCGGAGACAACACAGCTAAAGCAATGGGAAGAATTACACTTAATCCTATTCCTCACATTGATATTTTTGGAACAATTATTGTCCCAATTCTTTTATATACAATTGGAGGCTTTATAATAGGCTGGGCAAAACCTGTTCCAATTAATCCTTATAATTTTTACGATATAAAAAAATGCACTATTAAAGTCGGATTAGCAGGCCCTCTTACGAATTTTGCTTTAGCTGTTGCATTATCCATAATTGTATGGGTGATGAATGTTCTTGGATTTTACAAAACTGAAATTGGATTTACTCTCATAGCGGTAATTGCAGCAGGCGTATCCATAAATATAATATTAGGGTTGTTTAATTTAATTCCTATTCCACCTCTTGACGGGTCAAGGATAGTAAGCTCACTTTTACCGTATGAACTTTCCCAGAAATACAACCGCATAGAACCATTCGGGTTTTTCATATTGATACTGACAATACGGATATTCTGGGTATTTATAATAAATATAGGCAATCTGTTTTATAAACTGCTCTTTATGGGACTCCCGTTGTAATAAAACGCAAAATTCAAAAATCAAAATGCAAAATGACAGATTAAAATGTAAAAAGAAAAATAAGCGTCACCGTCACAATGACTGATACTAAAGAAATAATATTAAGCGGTATGCGGCCTACAGGAGCGCTTCATCTTGGAAATTATTTTGGAGCGCTTAAAAACTGGGTTAAGCTTCAGGATGAATACAGGTGTTATTATTTTATAGCAGACTGGCATGCTCTTATGAGTGACTACGATGAACCGGCCGCAGTAAAAAAATACTCAGAGGATATGCTATGCGTCTTCTTAGCAGTTGGACTGGATCCGTCAAAATGCGTAATCTTCAGGCAATCCGATGTGCCTGCGCATCTTGAGTTATTTTTCATTTTTTCCGCCATAACTCCTCTTTCATGGCTTGAGAGGTGTCCTTCATACAAAGAAGCTCTACAGAATATAGAAAATAAGGATATAAGAAACTATGCATTTTTAGGTTATCCTGCGCTGCAGGCTGCTGATATAGCAATATACTCGGCAGATAAGGTTCCTGTAGGTAAAGACCAGCTTCCTCATCTTGAATTAACAAGGGAAATTATAAGAAGATTCAATCATCTCTATTCAACAGATGTAATGGTTGAACCTGAAGCGCTATTAACTCAATTCCAGAAATTAAACGGCACAGACGGCAGAAAGATGTCTAAAAGTTATGAAAATACAATATATATTACAGAAAAAAAAGACGAACTGACAAAAAAAGTTAAATCAATGATAACTGACCCGGAAAGAATACATCCGACAGACATTGGCCATCCCGAAGTATGTACTGTGGGCGGATACCACAAAATTGTCTCAGAGGATAACTTAGATGAAATAATTTCAAGATGCAGGACTGGTAAAATTGGCTGTGTTCAGTGTAAAAATATGCTTATTGAAAATTTAGACAATCTAATCTCTCCTATAAGAGAAAAATATAATTATTATAAAGAAAATATGGCAGAAGTAAAAAAAATACTTGACAAAGGCAATACATCCGCAAGGCAAACTGCAGGAGAAAACTTAAATAAATTTAAAGAGGCAATGAAATATGATTGAAACTGCGATAGACTGGAAAGTTGACATAGAAGCATTTGAAGGCCCTCTTGATTTACTTCTACACCTGATTAAAAAGAACAACCTTGATATATATGATATTGAAATTGCCATGATTACATCCGAATACCTTAAATATGTAGAAATAATCCAGAAGCTCAATCTTGATAATGTCGGCGATTTTCTTGTAATGGCCTCCATTTTAATGAGCATAAAAACAAGAACACTTCTGCCAAGAGATGAACCTGTAGAAGGTGAAGAAGACGCCCAAATGTTGAAGCAGGAACTTACAGAGAGGCTGTTAGAATATACGAAGTATAAAAAAGCATCACAAACCTTAAAAGAAAGAGAAAAACTCTATGAGGGTATAGTTGGATTAAATCAGTATCCCTTAAAAGAATTTGGACAGTCAGTAGAAGCAACTTTATTTGATTTAATAGACGCTTTTGAAAATTTAATAAAAAAAGCCCGTAAAGATGTAAAAGACATTTTAACTGAGGAATTTACAGTTGAAGATAAAATAAGGTTTGTTTTGGATAAGGTGGAAAAACAATCTTCACTCACTTTAGAAGATTTAGTTGAAAAAAACAGTTCGGTAATAGAGCTTATTGTAACATTGTTAGCTATTTTAGAACTTGTAAGAACTCATCAGATAAAAATTCTTCAAAAAAATAAATTTTCAGCTATATATGTAACAAAACATGGACAAGATTGAATTAAAAAATGTAATTGAATGCCTGCTTTTTGTTTCAGCAAAGCCCATATCTACAAAAAAATTTAGAGAGGTTATTAAAGATTTCAGTGAAGATGAAATTGAAAAAACTTTAGAAGAACTTGCTTTAGGATACGACATAGCAAATAAACCTATATTTATACAGAAGGTAGCCGGCGGCTGGAGAATGGCTACAAGAAAGGAATATGCAGATTTTGTAAAAATACTATTTGAAAAAGAAATAACCTACAAGTTAAGTAATGCGGCTTTAGAAACACTTGCTATTGTTACATACAGGCAGCCGGTTACAGTACAGGAAATTGAAGTTATCAGGGGAGTATCTTCGGGCGGAGTTTTAAGGGGATTACTTGAAAAAGGACTGCTAAAAATTGCAGGCAGAAAAGAAGCATTAGGAAGACCGGTGCTGTACAGGACATCAGATAAGTTTCTTGAATATTTTGGATTAGAAACAATTTCTGATATACCCCCGCTTGAAGAGCTTGGAATAGATAAAGAAGTAGAAGAATTAGTAAATGCTGGAGAAGAAAATGGATGAAATACGAAAGAAAATTGATAAGATAGATTCAAAAATAAATGAACTTCTTGACGAGAGGGCTGATCTCGTAAAAGAAATAGGAATAATGAAGCAACAGGAAAAAGAACAGGTCTTTGCGCCTCACAGGGAAAATGAAGTAATTGAATCTATTATATCTAAATCCCGTGAAGGCAGTTTCCCCGTGGAAGCTAAAATAAATGTATTTAGAGAAATTATTGCCGCATCAAGGATATTACAGAAAGAACTTAAAATCAGTTTTTTAGGACCGGAAGCTACATTTACTCATCTTGCCGCAACAAAACAGTTTTCAAATCTGTGTAAGTATTCTTCTGCTTCAAGCATTTCGCAGGTATTCAGGGAAGTTGAAAAAGACAGGGCAGATTACGGTGTTGTGCCTATAGAAAATTCAACTGAAGGAATTGTAACACATACTTTAGATATGTTTTTTGATTCAGATTGCAAAATTTGCGCTGAATTGTTAATGGAAATATCGCACAACCTGCTTTCCACAGAAAATGATATTTCTAACATAAAAAAGGTATATTCACATCCACAGGCATTAGCTCAGTGTGAAATGTGGCTTGAGGAGAACCTGCCTCAAGTCCAGCTGATAGAAGTATCATCTACTGCAAAAGCAGCCAAGAATGCTCTCAAAGAAAAAAAATCCGCTGCAATAGCATCTTCCATGGCTGCAAAAATATATGATTTAAAAATCTTAGCTGAAAAAATAGAAGATATAAGAGAAAATATCACCAGGTTTTTTGTCATCGGAAAAGAAATCGTAAAACATTCAAGAGATTCTAAAACTACGGTTATGTTTTCAATTAAAGACAGAGTCGGCGCTTTACATGATATGCTTATTCCATTTAAAAATCACTCAATAAATCTTACCAAGATAGAATCAAGACCGTCTAAAATCAAGGCATGGCAGTATGTATTTTTTATTGATTTTTCCGGACATATAGAAAATGAAGGAATAAAGGCAGCTTTAAAAGAACTCAAAAATAACTGTATATTTTTAAAAGTGCTTGGTTCATATCCTGCTGCAATGAAACTGATTAAAAATGAACAGACAATCATCTGAACCAAGAGAAATTATAAAAAATATCTCTCCATATGTACCCGGTATGAGTATTGAGGAAGTAAAACAAAAGTATGGATTGAATCAGATAGTAAAATTGGCTTCCAATGAAAGCCTGTGGGGTACACCGCCGAGCGCATTGGATGAAATAAAAAAAGAATTATATAATCTTTATCTATATCCGCAATCTGAACCTGTTAAACTTAAAAAGGAAATTTCAAAAAAATTATCTATTGAAGAAGATTCTATTATTCTTGGAAATGGAACAGATGAAATTATTGAGTTAATTGCAAAGACATTTTTATCTCCGGGAGATAAAATTCTGGTTTCAGAGAATTCTTTTATAAGGTATAAAATAGCAGGAAATCTTATGGATGCTCAGGTTGTGGAATTACCTCAAGACAATTTTAAAATAGACTTAAAAGGCATATTAAAAAAAATTGACACAGGGACAAAAGTTGTTTATATAGACAATCCCTGTAATCCTACCGGGACATTTATAACAAAAAGTGAAGTTAAGGATTTTTTAGAATATGTTGAACAACTTCCCATACTGCCATTAATAGTCTTTGATGAGGCGTATTTTGAATATGTCATGAATGACAATTATTGCTCTGTATTAGAATTTAAAAATAAAAAAGTTCCATTAATGATATTGAGAACATTTTCAAAAATATACGGGCTTGCAGGACTTCGAATCGGCTATGGAATTTCAAGCCCTGAAACAATCTCTTTTATTAACAGGATAAGACCGCCTTTTAATACTAACAGGCTTGCTCAGGCAGGTGCTTTTGGAGCTTTAAGAGACGAAAATTTCATCCATGAAGTTGCCCGGGAAACAGAAAGAGAAAAAAACAAACTTTATAAAGAGTTTGATAAATTAAACTTACCTTATATTATTTCAGAGACAAACTTTATTTTAGTAAAGTTTGGCAGGGACATTGTCAGGCCTATTTGTGAATATCTTTTAAAAAAAGGTATAATACTCAGGCCGCTTGCAGGTTATACACTTAATGATTATATAAGAGTAACTGTTGGGAAAAGCGAACATAACAAAAAATTAATTGGCAGCATTAAAAGGTTTTTAAAGGAGGAGGAAGATAGATGATACTTACTTTAAACAATAAAACCAGCGATAAACAGATAAAAGAAATTGAAGACAAGGTCAGGGAACTCGGGTTTTCACCAGAACTTTCCATAGGTAAAGAACAAACTATAATTTTAGTAAAAGGCGAACATGCTATTTTGTCAAGAGAGATATTTGAAGCATTTGAAGCAGTTGATTTCATAACCCCTATTTCTGAACCTTATAAATTAGTTTCAAAAAAATGGAAATCCTCTACAGTAGTAGATGTAGATGGAGTTAAAATTGGGGGAGATAAAATAATCTTAATGGCAGGCCCGTGTTCAGTAGAAGATGAGGAAACAACTTTTGCTATTGCAAGGACTGTTAAAGAAACAGGAGCGACATTTTTAAGGGGCGGGGCCTTTAAACCCCGTACTTCACCGTATTCTTTTCAGGGGCAGGGTATAGAAGGTTTAAAAATCTTAAGGGCTGTATCAAAAGAAACAGGCCTGAAGATTGTAACAGAAGTAATGAACATTGCACAAATTGAACTTATGGAAGAATATGCGGATATGATACAGTTAGGCGCAAGAAATATGCAGAACTTTGAGCTGCTTAAAGCATGCGGCAGAGCGTCTAAACCAATATTGCTTAAGCGGGGGTTTTCAAATACCATAAAAGAATTTCTGATGAGTGCGGAATATATTGCTTCTGAAGGCAACAGCAATATTGTTTTATGTGAAAGAGGCATCAGAACTTTTTCTGATTTTACCCGGTTTACTCTTGATATAGCCTGCGTGCCTGTAATTAAAAAACAAACGCATCTTCCGATAATAGTTGACCCGTCGCACCCGGCAGGAAGAAGATATCTTGTTGAGCCTCTCTCGCTTGCAGGGATTGCGGCCGGAGCAGACGGGTTAATTATTGAGGTGCACGAGACTCCTGAAAAAGCAAAGTCAGACGGAGCGCAGACAATAAATCAGGATCAGTTCAGGGAACTTGTTGGAAAAATTAAAAAGATGGCTTCAGTTACAGGCCGGGAAATATGACATACGGGAAAATTACAAATCCCCCTTCATCCCCCTTTGATAAAGGGGGAAAGAGGGGGATTTATAGGTAAAAATATGATGTATGGGAAAATTACAATTTTTGGAATGGGGCTAATTGGCGGGGCAATAGGACTTGATTTAAAGAAAAAGGGGCTTGCAAAAGAAGTCTGCGGATGTGGAAGAAACTCTGCGCACCTTAAGCAGGCAATTGAGATGGAAGCGTGTGATACAACTACATTAGAAATGTCCGAAGCCATAAACAATGCTGAAATCATTATTCTTGCTACACCTCCCAAAATAATTAAAGTCCAGTTAACCGAGATTGTTCCATACCTTAAGGAGAAAATGCTTATAATGGATGTAGGCAGCATAAAGGGCAGCATACTTGAGGCATCCAGTAACGCAAAAATATATAAAACAGGAGCTGAATTTTTAGGCTGTCATCCCATGGCAGGTTCAGAAAAGACAGGAGTAACTAATGCAAAGGCTCAAATGTTTAAAAATGCGCCTTGCATTTTAACGCCGGCTGAAGACAATACAGAAAAAGGGGTGGAAAAAGGCAAAAAATTCTGGAAGGAACTCGGCGCAAAGATTATTATACTTGATCCTTATGAACACGATTTATTTATAAGTTTTATGAGTCATCTTCCTCATGTTATCTCTTCAACTTTTGTAAAAAATTCTGTTGAAAAACTTAAAGACACAAAAATTATATCAAAACTCTCGGGTCCGAGTTTTATTGAATTAACAAGACTTGCAAGTTCATCGCCGGCAATGTGGAGTCAGATTTATACAGAGAACCGCAAACAGGTTCTTTTTGCAATTGATACATTCATAGAGGCTCTTGAAAAGTTTAAGAAGCTGCTTCTAAAAAAAGAAGATAAAAAGATAGAAAAATTTTTACATCAGGCAGCAGAGTACAAGAAAAAACTATGTTCTTCAAATTAAAAAAAATTAATACTGATATTTTTCCTGTCCAACGCTTGTCCGGCAGAATAACAGTAAACGGGGACAAATCCATCTCCCATCGTGCGGTTATTTTTGCATCCCTTGCCAGCGGTAAATCCGAGATAAAAAATTTCCTCTATGCTGAAGATTGTATAAATACTTTAAAAGTACTTAAAAAATTAGGTGTTAAAATAACAAAAAACCAGGATGGGACACTTTCAATTGAAGGGAAGGGGCGCTATGGGATAAAAAAACCTAACGGAAATCTTTATTTTGGAAACTCAGGTACAGGAATGAGATTAATGGCAGGAATTTTAGTTTCCCAGTTATTTCCTTCAACACTTACAGGAGATTCCTCACTTACTAAAAGGCCAATGAGAAGAATTACCACTCCTTTAAAACGAATGGGGGCAACCATTCAGGCAAGGGAAGCTGAATATCCGCCACTTGAGATTAAACAGGGAACTGTTAAAGGAATAACTTATAATTCCCCTGTAGCAAGCGCCCAGGTAAAATCCTGTATCCTTTTAGCTGGATTATACTCCGATGAAACTACTAAAGTTACTGAACCTTATAAATCAAGGGATCATACTGAAAGAATGATGGAATATTTTGAGATACCTGTAAAAGTTGACGGCAATACTGTTTCAGTTACCGGCGGCTGTGACTGGCCCGGTAAAAACATTATTGTACCCGGTGATTTTTCTTCAGCTACTTTCTTTATTACTGCCTGCCTGCTTATTCAGGGCAGTTCCCTGGAAATTAATAATGTTAACCTTAATCCTACAAGGACAGGATTCATAGATATAGTAAAAAAAATGGGTGGAAATATTAAGGTTGGAAATGTTAAAGAAATATGCAGCGAACCTGTGGGAGATATTTATATATCCTATACTAAAAAACTCAAACCAATTAAAATCTCTGAAAATGAAATTCCGCGGATAATTGATGAAATACCGCTAATAGCGCTTCTTGCAACGCGAACTGCAGGAAAAACAATAATTGACGGTATAGGAGAGCTGAGAAAGAAAGAAACAGACAGGCTGCATGCTATCTCAACCCAGTTGCAAAATATGGGACAGTCGGTTGAAGAACAGCAGAATTCACTTGTAATAACCGGGAATAAAGGCGTGCTAAAAGGAGCGCAAACAACAAGCTTTGGTGATCATAGAATAGCAATGATGCTTACAATTGCAGGTCTTCATGCTGAAGGCAAAACGACAATAGATGACATTAAATGTATTGATACCTCTTTCCCTGAATTCTTTAATATCTTAGAACAGATAATTGAGCCTCACCTTCATTTAGATAATAAGTTATATAAACTGTAATAGTCAAAGTTTAAAAATCTTTTTAAAATCTTCATTATTTATACCATTAATATCAATTATTTTATTTCTTGAATTCCCCCCTTTTTTAATAATTATATCGGATTTTGAAAGATTTAACTTATCAGCAAGATATTCTATGAGTTCCTTATTAGCCTTATTATTTTCAGGCGGCGAATTCAAGTAAACCTTTATAGTCCCATCAGCTAAATATGTTATTCTTCTTTTAGAAGAAGAAGGCTGAACTTTTAATTTTATCTTCGCCACAGTCTCCTAATCTCTTAGTCTCCAATTTAGATATGTCTCCTGCAGGTGAAAAAAGTTCTACTATGTTTTTTAACATTGCCAGGCGATTTTTCATTACACTTTCATCCTTATCCATCACAAGAACTTCATCAAAAAACCTGTCAACTACCACCCGTAAAGACGAGAGCTTTCTTAAAACCCCTATAAAATCATTATTTTTTATCATACTCTCAACATCTACAGATACTTCCTTAAATTTTCTACTGAGTTCTTTTTCCGCAGATTCTCTTAATTTTCTTGCATCATACTTCCCTGGAATATCTATATTTCTTTCATCCGCCTGTTTTAAAATGTTATTAATCCTTTTAAATGCTGTAATAAGTGAGTCAAAACCCTTACTTTTTTTAATCATTTTTATTGACAGGGCTTTTTCATACAGCACATAAGGATTTAATTCTCCTGTAACAGTTACACATCTCACAATGTCATATGTGAAATTTTCTTCTAAAATCTGTCTTATCTGTAAAAATATGAAGCTCTTTAACTTCACTATATTTTCATCTTCAAAACTTATTCCCTGATTGGAATATATTTCACAATTGCAATCAATAAAATCTTCTAAATTTACACTCCATTTTTTGCCTATCAGAATTCTTATTAATCCCCTGCAGGTTCTTCTCATTCCAAACGGATCCTCTGAGCCGGATACCTGCACTCCTTTCCCCATGTTACCGCAGAGTGTATCTATCCTGTGGGCAACACCGACAACAGCCGGCTCGTCTAATTCAGAAATTTTATCTTCGTAGGTACGGGGCTGGTAGTGCTGGTAAATGCCCTTGGCAACTTTTTTGTCCTCGCCGTCCATTTCAGCATAAATCCTGCCGATATTTCCCTCTAACTCAGGAAATTCTTCAACCATGTGAGTTGTTAAATCTGCTTTTGCAAGCAGCGCAATTCTCTTAACTGTTTTAATAAACTTTTCATCCTTACCTAATGCGCTAAGAATATATTCTGAAAGGCTGCAGCATCTTGT
The DNA here is from genome assembly GCA_048634875.1 of Deltaproteobacteria bacterium. Taxonomy (GTDB): domain Bacteria; phylum CG03; class SLGR01; order SLGR01; family JBDRKX01; genus JAIVZN01. The sequence continues at coordinate 27,002 of JAIVZN010000004.1, forward strand.
TGTTTTATCGTAAAGTGTTCCGAGATTTCTTGTAAATTCAATACCCTTTAATTTTACAACATGCTCCTCTAATGACTGTTCTCTGTCTTTCCCAAGAAAAAATTCCGCATCTTTCAGCCTGGCAATCAGCACTTTTTCATATCCTTTTCTTATGGGCTCAAGATATTCAGAAATTCCATCCCTCACTCCAACAAAATAATTCAACAGATTTCCTTCTTTGTCTTCAACAGGAAAATATTGCTGATGATGAATAAGGCAGGCTTCAATAACAACTCTCGGCATCTTTAAATATTTTTCAGGAAATTTTCCTTTAACGCCTGTAGGATATTCCAGCGAATTGTTTACTTCTTCAAGGAGACTTTCTTTTTTAACAGCATAACCGGGAGTATATTTTAATACCCTGTCTATGGCTGATACTAAATATTCCTTTCTCTCCAGGGGATTAGCTAAAACATAATTCTGCTTCAAAATCTTTTCATAATCTTTTATGTCGTCTATTATGATTTTTTTATCTGCATAAACACGGTGACCGAAGGATGTCTTTGAGCTTTTTATGGCGCCAATATTAACTTTTATTGAAGTTTTTCCTAATTTCACTAAAAGCCACCTTATCGGCCTTGGAAACTGAATTTCACATCCGGGCCATCTCATAGTAACAGAAAAGTTGAAACTTTTAATAAAATCTTTCACTATTTCTTCCATTAAATCCCTTATAGAAGTTCCTGAATGCTCTTTAATACAACAATAGTATTTACCTTTTGATGTTTTCTCTACTTTTAAATCTGCAAAATCCACATTCATTTTTTTAGCAAAACCAAGTCCTGCCGCGGTAGCTTTTCCATCTTTATATGCAATTTTTACAGGCGGGCCCTTTACCTTATCTACTACCGGGGTCTGGTGGGAGGAAACTTCATCAACCTTCACAGCAATTCTTCTTGGCGCAAAAAATATATTTACGCCTTTAAAACTTATCCTTTTTCCCCTCAATATCTGTGTAATTTTTTCAGATGCTTCCTCTGTAATGCCTGATATAACTTCTGAAGGAAGGTCTTCACAGCCTATCTCTATTAACAGGGGATATTTATTCATCTGAGCTTTCCTTTTCTTTCAACTTTCCGCTCTTATAAATTCCACTGCAACGGCATTTGCCATTTTTCTTACTCTTTCTATATACCTGTTTCTTTCAGACACACTTATTACCCCTCTGGCATCTAAAAGATTAAAAGAATGCGAAGCCTTTAATACAAAATCGTACGCAGGCCTGAGAAGTTTTTCATTTAAAAGGCACTGGCACCTTTCTTCATACTTTGAAAAAAGATTTTTCTGCAACTCAGTATCAACTTTTTCAAAATTATATTTTGAAAACTGCTTCTCGTCTTCTAAATGAATATCACCATAGGTAAAATCCTTATTCCATTTTATATCATATACGCTATCTGCGCCCTGCAAAAACATTGCTATTCTTTCCAGTCCATATGTAAGTTCTACAGGAACTTCAGCAAGGTCTACTCCTCCTATCTGTTGAAAGTATGTAAACTGGGTTATCTCAAGACCATCAAGCCTGACTTCCCAACCTAAACCCCAGGCTCCAAGTGTTGGAGACTTCCAGTCATCTTTAATAAATCTTAAGTCATGCTTCTTCAACTCTATATTAAGGCACCTTAAACTTGAACGGTACATCTTCTGAACATCACAAGGAGAAGGCTTTAAAATAACCTGATACTGGTAGTAATGCTGCAAGCGGTTAGGATTGTCGCCATACCTGCCATCTGTAGGTCTTCTCACAGGCTCAACATAGGCAACAGATACAGGTCTCTTCATAAGACAATAGAGAAAAGTAGCAGGATTAAAAGTCCCCGCGCCTTTTTCAATATCATATGGCTGCATAATAACACAGCCCTGTTCTTTCCAGAACTCATTTAACTTTGCTATTAAATCCTGAAAGTACATAATTGTCTAAATAAATTTAAAAATCCGAGTGATTTCAATTCCCTGTCAAACTGGTATTTTATAAAATTTCTTACTATATTTCCAATTTCTTTTTCAACATCCCCCTCTAAAATACCATCAGGGGAAAGTCTTCTTATGGACGCCAGTGTTTTTTCAGACACTCTAAAGCTCTGATGTTCCTTTAAATTACAGGATTTGCATAAAAGCCCGCCATTTTCAGGAGAAAAATACATTTCCTGCAGACTATTCTCTCCGCAGTCAGCGCAAGTAAAAAGGTTTAATCTGTAGCCCGCATATTTCAACAATCTGAAAAAGTACAGCCATCCTGAAGAAGATGGATTATTTTTTTCAATATCAAAAAGCGCCTGTTGCAAAAGTCTGTACAACTGCGGTTCAGAATCTTCTTCAGCGCAGAGTAAATCAATACCTTCTGTTAAAATTGAACCATATCCAAAAAGATACATATTTTCTCTTATTTTTGAATGAGCATTTAAAACTTTGCAGCCAGTTACTGTATAAAGCAATTTATTAGGATATCTCAGAAGTAGAAAATGATTTTCTGAAAGAGGTTCAAGAGAGGCCCCGAACCTGGATTTTGTCTTTCTGGAACCTTTTGCAACTGCCCTTACCTTGCCAAGATCTTTTGTGAAAATGACAACAATGCGGTGTCCTTCACCATAATCATGACTTCGTATTACAAATCCTTCAGTTTTTGTTAAATACATCTCTCTTAAAATAGGAATGCGGGAGGAGGAATGAGGAATGAAGGAAAAAATTTATTGCCCTACTCCCTCATTTCTCATTCCACATTCCTAATTAAAATAATACCAATGATGCAAGCATAAAATAAGCGCCTAAACCTATAATATCAATAGAAGTCGTAACAATCGGGCCTGCAGCTACTGCAGGGTCAATATTTAATTTTTTAAATATAACAGGTAAAATCGCCCCCAATGTAGCAGCCATAGTCATAGAAAGACATATACCGCCACCTGCTACAAGCCCTATCAAACCAAGATCTATTGTAGAGGAATATTTAAAATGCGCTACAAATCCTAAAAGAATACCGTAACTTAACCCGAGAGCCAGCCCTACTTTTATTTCTTTAAAAACTGTGTCCCACACTTTAGTCAGTTCAATCTTTCCAAGCGCAATTCCTCTTATAACAATAATTGATGACTGCACCCCGATATTTCCACCCATCCCCATAATGACAGGAATAAAAGCAGCAACTGCCACAGCTCTCATGAGAGTTTCTTTAAAAGCTCCTATCACAGTCAGCGCAATTAGACCGCCTAACCATGAAGCAAAAAGCCACGGCCAGCGAATTTTAAAAATTTTATATACAGATTTGCTTAATAATTCCTCACTCTCAGTACCTGCCATCCTTGTAATATCTTCTGTTGCTTCCTGATGGATAACATCTACTATATCATCAATGGTTATAATACCAAGCAGATGCCCCTCTTCGTCAACAACAGGAGCAGAAAGTAAATCATAATGTGTAAAAAGCCGGGCAACTTCTTCCTGATCCAGATTGACATTCATTATAAAGTTATCCACTGGTTTTGCAATATCTTTTACTTTATCTTCCGGCCGGGAAGCAATTAACCGCTGCAGGGATATACCGCCGGTTACTACCTCTTTATTATCTACCTGATAAAGCGCGTAAATATTTCTAACTTCCTTGGATTTCACTGAATCCTGTAATTTAATAAGCGCTTCCCTGGCAGTCATTTCAGGTTTCAGTACAATAAATTCTGTTGTCATCTTGCCGCCGGCAGTATGCTCTTCGTATTCCATGAGGTCTTTTACATCTTCAACCTCTTTTTCCTTCATCAATGAAAATAGTTTATTTACTTCTATTTCAGGTAAATGCTCAAATAAATCTACCCTCTCATCCGATGCCATTTCATTAAGAATTTTAGCAAGACGGTTAGAAGTTATACCATCTATTATTTCTTTTTGCAGCTCAAAAGGCAGGTGCTCAAATAATTCTAATTTCTTATCAAAATCTAATATATTAAATAAAATCAGTCTTTCATCCGGTGAAAATTCTTCCCAGACTTCAACTAAGTCAACGGCAGGTAAATGCTGGAGAACTACAGGTAATTCCTGCATATTTCTATTTTTTAAAATATATTTTATATTTGGAATATATAAAAAATTATCTTTCATTTCTTAATTCCCAATTTTTTTAGTGCACAAGAGCACAAGTCATAAGTCATAATCTCCCAATCTCCTAGTCTCCCAGTCTCCAACTCCTAATATATCATATCTTTAACCTTATATCAAACTTTAATTTCGCCGGCATTATCAAGAAAAAGCAATATGGTCTCTTTTACTTTTTCACCTGTTATGTTTTCAAATGTTTTTTTATATTCTCTTAATTGCGGTTTGTAATGCAGGATAAATTCTTTCTGCATTTCAGGATTATCTATTTTATTTGTTTTATAATCCACTATTACCCAGCCATTTTCTTCTTTAAAGCACAGGTCTATTGAACCTGACACCATTTCTTTTTTTTCTTCATCATAGATTCCAAGAGAAAATTCACTGTATTTTTCCCCGGCATTCAGCGCTCTTTTAAAAACATTTGAATTTATGGCATTATTCAACTGTTTATTTATTAATTCTTTATCTTCACCAGCAAATAACTCCTTACCAGTGAAGTTCAGGTTGACGCTTTTTCGGCTTTCGCAGGCTTGCGAGCTCCGAGCGGAGCGAGGAAAAGAAAAAGCGTTAACCTGAACTTCACTGGTAAATCCCTTTATCAAATAATGCCGGTTGAGAACTACTCTTTCTAATAATTCGTGGACTATTGTGCCGAACTCTTTGCCATACCCTTCTTTCAGATGAGGTACTTTTTCTTCAACTTTTGCTGATGGACTTACACACTTATATAACCCCTCCTTAAATCTCTCCTTAATGGTTTCTATCTTATTCTCATATTCTTTTAGATCCGCTTTATAAGGTTTTATCCCCTTCTTTTTAGATACACCGGGTTTATCTATATAATCAGAGTAATTAATACTGATTTTTTCACATTCCGGATATTTTTTCATAAAATCCATTAATCTTCTATAATAACTACTGGGTTTTAATCTTTCTGTATAAGGAATAACAAGATAATCCTTTGCCCTTGTACAGGCTACATATTCCAGACGCCTGTCTTCCTGCTCAATAAATACCTTCTCTATTTCTTTAAATGTTTCCCAGTTTTCAGGCAAGCCTTCAAAATCCTTGCTGTTTCTACTGCTTATCATTCTGTTAGCTATAAATTTCTGGTAATATTTATTATTATCCCTGTCTATATATTTTGATATTAAACTCTGTTTACTGCTTGAGCGAAAAGCTGTCATATCTCCTAACAGCACCATGGGGGACTCAAGGCCCTTTGCCTGGTGTATTGTCATAAGCCTTATAGCCTTCGGCTTTTCTTTTTCCAGGTATAAATCCTGAGAAGTATGGGGACGGTTCTCAATACTTCTTATGGCGCTGCTAAAATCAAGCCCTTCATTAATGCATATATCTTCTACCATTGAAGATAATTTAATTAGAGCAGCGGCTGACTGTTCTTTTTTCATCACCTCTCCATAGAAATAAAGCATTCCGGATTTTTCAAAAATGTATCTTGCCTTCTGGCTGTCATCTACCATAAAACTTTCTTTTCTTAGTTTTTTAAGCAATTGAAAAGCAGAGTGAACTTTTCCTTTCTTATTATAATCAAGTATTCCATGCCCCTTTACTAAAGAATATATTTCAGAATCACTTATACCGAACAGAGGCGACTTTAATGCAGAGTAAAGCGATACAGTATCATTAGGATAAGCAATTGCCCTGAGCAGTGATATTGCTTCTCTTACTTCCCGTGAGGAAAAAAATTTTTCACCGGATATATTTTCTACAGGAAGTTCAAATTCCTGAAATGCTCTTACCCAGTCATTAATATATGCTTTTCTCCTGAACAATATCATTACATCACCGGGCTCTAATTTCCGCTTATTTTTTCCTGTTATAAAAGAACCGCTCTTTATAATATTATTCAACCAGCAGGCAATTAAATATGGTTCTCTTTCTCTTATGTGCGTAGATTTTAAACCTCGTTCTGTTTTACCATGATCAAAAAATTCTTTTTCATCATCATAATCTGTTTGTAAAACCATTTTCAGGTTTAATAATATTGTCTTTCCGCCTTTTCCTCTGTATGAGTGTATTGGCTGATATTCAGGAGATGAAAAATCATTTCTTTTTTTAATGTGCAGGGAAAAGAAAGCATTTACAGATTCTGTAATACCTTCGGATGCCCTGAAATTTTCTCTAATGAGCAGCCTTTCATCTTCAGAAAAAAACTTCTTAAACTCCTCATAAATTCTTATATCCGCCCTTCTGAACCTGAATATGGACTGTTTAGGGTCGCCTACAACAAAAAGTTTTCCGGGCTCTAATTTAACTTTTCTCCAGTCATCCGTATCTGTATCCCGTGAGCAAAGCCAGGCAATAACCTCTGCCTGAACCGGATCAGTGTCCTGAAATTCATCTACTAAAATCATTTTATACTTGTTCTGAAAATATTTCCTTACATCTTTGTTCCATTTTAACATATCCCTTGCTTTTACAAGTGAATCTACAAAAGTTATGGTGCTGTTTTTTGTCTTATATCGCTCAAAAAATCTCATAAAATGTTCTGAAATACTGCCTACAAGGCTATACAGATTGTCAGCAATAAAAGTTTTTATTACATTTATTCTTTCCTGCGCCTCCTTGCATTCTTTTCTACCCACTGAGACACTTCCTATAAGATTCCAGTTAACATCATCTTCCTTTGGAAATTTTATTATCTTCTGGTTAGATATAAAGGATATTTTTTCTTCAGGGCTGTAGGTTTTTAAGTTTTCCCAGGATTTAATAATGCTGATTAATTGTCTTGAATATTTATCATTTACAGGATTGTGGCATTTTTTTAAGCTTGAGAATGCCCAGTTTGTAAATCTCTTAAATTCTGAACAGCAAATTTCTATGAATTTATCTTTTGAAAGCGCCTTAGGTATTCCTGAAAGGAAAAGTTCAGGATATTTTGCCCTTTCAAAACAAAAGTTTCTGAAATAGTTCATAGAGATACCTGCAGCTTCAATAGCAAAATAGAGATCATCTTTTCTATAAAAATCAGCTATTTCATTTTCCATATACAGCTTCCATACCATGTCAGGCATTGGGCCATCTTCATCCATAACCTTTAAATCCGCATCAAGGCCAGCCTCTAAAGGACGCTCTGAAAGCAGCCTCTGATAAAAAGAATGAATAGTAGATATTTCAGCGCTTTCCATTCCCTCAATTATTTCATTTAGATTATCCGGCAATTTCCCTTTGGATTCAGACTGTTTCCTGAATAAATTCTGCAGTACCCTTGATTTCAATTCATCTGCCGCGCGGTTTGTAAATGTAATAACTACTAATTCTTTGGGTTTAACCAGTCCCTTTAAAAGAGCATTTGTTATTCTGTCAACAAGACAGGTTGTCTTACCTGTTCCGGCAGACGCTTCAACAAGGAAATTTGAGTTGAAATCATTACTGATTTTATCCCTTATGGCTTTATCTAAAATTTCAGTCATTTTTTATATTCTTTAATAAGTTTATAATAGTATGAGAACTCTGCAACTTTTGTTATCTTCCTTATATTTTTCACAAAACAGACATTTTCAAAATCACAGTATTCACAGGAATTTTTATTCAGCGGAAAATTTCCCGCCTTTATTATCTCAAACAAACCGTATGCTAAATTTTCAAAATCCTCCCTGATTTTATTCTCCTCATCCTTAAAATATAACCTCTCAAACTCTCCCCTTGAAGTACAGTAATAATATCCTGCGCTAATTGAATTAATATTTAATCTGTCTTTGAATGCTTTTCGGAGCAGTATGGGGTAAAGAGCGTGCTGAACATCTGTTTTTGTTTTATCTTTTAAGCGGTATTTCCCGGTTTTATAATCTATCAATATAAAATTTCCTTTTTTGTCGGTATCAATACGGTCAATTCGTCCTCTCAGCTTTACGCTATGTCCTCCGAAATCAGCAGTAACTACCTCATCGCTTCTCAATTCCTCTGCTTCATCTTTAGGAAGACCAACAGGTACCTCAAAATAAGAAGGCAAGAACCCTTTTTGAAATATAAGTCCATGTGAAAAAAAATGCTGCAGTTCGCGCACTAACCTGTTTTTTGTGCTCTCGTATATAGAATTAGACGGAGCGGGTTTCTCTTCATTAAAACTCTTTAACTTTTCAATACCCGTTTTAATAAGTTCATCAGGAGTTTCAGGAAGATTATCTTTATACAGCCTGTAAAACGCACATAAAATATCATGGATAATAGAACCCCATTCCATATGGTCAATCCATGTAAAAGGCTCGGATTCGGTAAAATCCTCCTTCTCAAGTCTAAATATTTTTTCAAGCAGGAAACTATACGGACATTTTATGATTTTAGATATTACAGAAGGAGAAAATTCCATTTCTTCTATATACTTACTGAAATTATCAGTTTCTATTCTTCCTGAATATCCTGAATTTTCATCTTCGTATGCTTTCTTATAATTACCGAGGTTTTTAAAAAGGCCTAAAGTGCGGCCTGCTGTATTTTCATCCTGATATATATAGTTTTCTCTTAAGAGATACGGCTGTCCCATGAATGTTCTATCCAGAGAGGCATACTCCTCAAGATCTTCTATATTTCCCGGATTTCCATTTAAAGCCCTGTATATTTCAAATAAATAAGGTGACGGCATTAACCTCTTTCCTGTTATAGCCTCGTTTGCGGTCCAGGAAAAAATGACTTTTTTTGAATATGTATCAAATATATCAAGGAATTCTTTTCGTTTTTGTTTAAGATACATTTCAATGTCCAAGACAAACGGACTGCCTGCCAGTTCATTTATCCTATCACGCTCAGTATAAAGAAAAACAGGGTCCGTTGGAATTTTTGTTGAAAAAGACCTCTCATCCATACCTATAAACGCAACATACGAAAACATGCCTCCTGAAAGCCCCTGTATTGAACTTACATACAATGACTCCCCGTCAGGCACTTTCCCTGGTATCATTGTATCCATTATCTTTTCAACAATCTTTTCTTCCACAGACGCCGGGTCATTTAAGAAAAAGTAATCATTTTCTAATTCTCTAATAATATTTTTAAGTTTCTCCAATGCTGCCGGTTCTTCATTGGTTTTAATAAACCTGTCTATTATATTCAGCATTGGTTCAGCACTGAATATTCCATTTTTCGATTTGTTTATCTCAAAAAAATATTCTGCTGTTTCTTCCGAAAGGGTTTTAAGAAAAGTGAAGGTTTCATCTTTAGTTTTCAGATAATCAGCAAATGACTTTAAATCCCTGTTTTTTTTGTGTTCGCTTATTATGTTCCGACATTTTGCCCTGTCTATATTATCTGCCCTGTTTAACGAATCCGATGTGATAATATCCCTCAAAGGTTGACAGCTTTTCTCATTTTTACATAACCGCATAAAAGAGAGAAACAACCTCACTGATGAAAATGCCTGAAGTGGAAGTCCGTTTCCATATATGACTTTTATTTCTGCTTCATCTGCTATCCTTTTAAGCTTAAGGATACTGGATTTATAATCAGCTATTCCTATTGCGCTGTCTCCTGCAGTGCCTTTCGATACAATTTTATTTAAAACTGTCCTTATTTCATCTTCAGGCTGTGGAAAGGCAAGAAATTCTATTTCATTTCCGGAACATTCCCCATTCTTCGAACCACCCCCATTCTTCAAATAATCAGCAAGTTTATTTATTTTTTTTGATTTAGCGCCAATAAGCGGCACTGGCAATTTATAGGTTTCATTAAATGCTTGAATCTTATCAATCAGTTGCTTTATTGAATATATTAATATGCCGGGTTCAAACAGGTAAATTATCTTACCCTGTATAGATGCTTCATTTAAAGCAATATCATATATCACATCTGGAGTCTCATGGCATATATCTTTTATTCTATGAATTAATTTTATAATATCACTCCACTTTTTAGTGTTTTCTAATTGTTTTAACAAACCATTACTCACCCCACAAAGGAGAATTTCGTTTACCACATTTCCAAGTTGTTCAAAAAGCCTTGGTTTATCTCTGTAACTGGCAAAATACGCATCTTCTTTAAATACATGGAGAGCTCCCCGGTATAAAACTGAACTGAATTTACTTCTTTTTAAAATTTCTACTTTAGCAAGGTACTCAGGCAGGTTGTTGTAAGTTATAATATCAGTATTTGCAACTTTCTTAAAATATCGCGTTAATGTTACATGCAGCAGAATTGCTTTTTTGGGAGAGTTTACTACAATTACTTTTTTTTTAGAAGATTTTAATACTTTAAAGAGATTTTCTTTCTCAATGATTTTCATCATTAAACTGAAAAGTAAAACCTGCTCCTGTTCTGCAATTTTCCATCTTTACCTTTTCTTCTTCAATCATTTCAAGATGCCAGTCCCCATGCTTATTCCTGTTTATTCCTGTGTATCTATAAACTTCCCAGAAATCTTTAGCTATTTCTTCGGGTTTTACCCTCCTGTTCTTAACTATGCCATTCCAGACATAACGCGCATCAGGATATTCATTTAATTTATCACAGAATTCTTTTTCAAGGTCTATATTCCATAATTCTTTTACCAATTCTATGGCCCTGAGCGCAAATGATAAATTCTGAACAGGTTCAATTCTTGAAAGCGACCCAAAGAACCAGCCACATGAGGTAAACATATAAAAGGAAAAATGTATTAACTCCATAATCTTATTTACCTCAATATTATGTCTATATTCATCATTAACATAATTACAGTGAAACTCTTTTATTTTTGAGCAGTCAGTAAGAACCCTCCCATAATTATTTACAGCATCCCATGGAGAATTAATAAAATATTTTTTACCTTTTTCCATGTATATCTCTATTATTCTTTCACTTAACCAGGTAAGACTCTCTCTCAAGGGCTTTCTCCACTCAAGGTCGCTTCCCTCTTCTGCGCCGCACCCGCAATCACTTTTCCATCTCTCAATGCCATGATAACACGACCATGAAGTATTATCCTTTATCCTTACTCCCCAGCCAACAGTATGCTCTCTTAAATACTTTTCAAATGTAGTAACCTCAATACCTCTTGAAGGAAGCTCATACTTTAAGAGGTAAGCAAGCCCTTTTTCAGTACCTTTTTGATGGTGTCCGAAAGTCTCGCCATCAGTAACTATTGTTACAAGAAGATCTTCTGAATGTTTTTCTCCAAATATTCTCTCTATCCTGTTTGCGCATTCCACTGGATTTTCTAAAAGCCTTTTAAAAGATATATCTGTAGAAAGTTCATTGTGGGAGAAAAAGACATCAATATATCCAGCGCCTGTTTCTAAACGATAGGGGTGTCTGATATCTAATTTATCGCCTGAAACATAATACAGATGTCTTCCATAAAGCCGTTTAACAGATTTAGCCTGCCCCTGTGTCAAAATTAAAAACTTCATTCCTGCTTTTACCAGATCTTCTGCAACTTCATAGCTCACTGCGCATTCTGGAAGCCACATACCTGCTGGAAATCTTTTATAACGCATCTCAAATTCCTGAATCCCCCATGCTATCTGAGCATGTCTTATAATCCCGTTATCCAGGGGTAAAATTGTATGATTATATGGCACAGCTATGGCGTTGTTTTCTTTCCAGTCAGCTTCAACAATACTTCTGTAAGTATCAATATAATTTTCAGCCAGCCAGTTTGACAGTGTAGGTCCCATGTCAAATGATATATACTCAAAATTATTTACTTCTTCGTAATATCCTTCAGGGCTTTTTATTATAGCTTCAGTATTAGGAAGATAACACTCGTGATATATCCGTTCGTTCCAGTTATCTGCAGGAGAGGCAGTCTCCTGCCTTTCCATGGTACCCGACCATGGATTTACACGCGGAGGTTGATAAAAATGACCATGAAAAATTACACTTCTCTTCATAACTATTACTTTATTCTGATAATCTTTAATACCAATTTACGGTGTGGTTGTCAACATACAGTCGCATCCCAAGAACCGCATTAAATTTGCAATTAAGCATAGAAAAATGGATAATAACTTCAGGTTCTGTTAAGCACAGTAGTTATGACAACGGAGAAAGTTAATGAAAGCAATGGTAGATAGCATTGAAGATGGCAAGACAGCAGTTATTGTCATTGAAGGCGGCGGGCAAATGTTTATTCCGCTGGAGAAGTTTGATTTCAAGGTATATGAAGGAGCGCATCTGAATGTAAATTTCAAGTTAGATATTGAAAGTGAGAAAAAAATGCGCCATAAAATTGGAGAGCTTCAGCAGGAACTTCTGAAAAGAACAGGAAAAAAAGATGAAGAAAAGTAATCTGGTAATAGGTGGATTAATAATTTTTTTAGCTGGTTGCATATCATTAAGAAAACATGATGTAATTCAAGTCAGCAGTGAAGTAAAACCAGTAGAAGATATAATAAAATCTGTAGAGGATATAATTATCTCGGCAGAACTTCTATATAGCTCGGGCGCCCTTGACGGTGCTAGATGGCACTGCGATAAAGCTCTTAAAGAGCTTTTCAGCAAAAAACATATAATTGATGTGAATGAATATGAATTTTTTCATTCAGATATTGCGCTTTTAAGAATTAAAATAAACCAGTCAAAACACTCCATGGTTCCCACAGTTAAATGCGATCTTTTCCCTCTTGTATGGAATAAAAGGGTAGAGAAGTGGATAAACTACTATACAGGGAGAGGAAGGGAGGACTTCACTAAACGCATTCAGAGATCGCGGAAATATATTAAACATGTTAAGGAAATATTAAATGAACATGAGCTGCCTCTTGACCTCGTGTATGTTCCGGTAGTTGAATCAGGATATTATCCTTTTGCCCGTTCAAAAGCAGGGGCTGTAGGAATGTGGCAGTTTATGCCGGGTACGGCAAAATTAAACGGCCTCAGGATAAATGACTGGATTGATGAGAGGAGAGACCCCTACAAATCAACAGTTTCTGCAGCAAAAGTACTGAAAGAACTTTATGAAAATTTTGGCACATGGGAACTTGCACTTGCGGCGTATAATTACGGCTCAAACGGGGTAAAAAGAAGAATCAAAAAGTGGGGTACGGATGATTACTGGGAACTCTATCTTCCCAGGGAAACTGAAAACTTTGTTCCTAAGATAATGGCAACAATATTTATATTAAAGGAACCTGAATTATTCGGTTTTAAAAGTACAGAGAGCAGCGATACTTATAAATGCAGAGAATTTAAAGTTAAAGATAGTGTTGATTTAAGAGATGTAGCCAGATGGAGCGGTGCGCATATAAAAGAAATTCAACTGTTAAATCCGGAACTTAAACAAATGTGTACGCTTCCGGGAAAAGATTATAATATAAGGATACCGGAAAAAGCATACGAGGAGTTTGTAAGCAGGTTTAATGCTGTCAGCGATAAAGAAAAATACCTTTCAAAAAAAGAAATAGACAGAAGAATAAGAAGAGTGGTCTATTATAGAGTGAGAAGGGGAGACAGTATCTGGAAAATTGCCAGAAAATTCAATGTGTCTGTAAGAAAAATTAAAAAATGGAATAGACTTACCAAAAACATAATTTATCCTAAACAGAAACTAAAAATTTATAGACATGGGATTTAACTCGTTGTACTCGCTATCTGCATTTAGCAGCGTTCGCTCCCTCATTGTTCCGCAGTACTTTTGCCTTTTTGAGTTTCTTCTACATGCGATGCGTTTAAAAAAAGACATTATCCCATCGCCCAAACTGTTTCAGTGTTTGGACTTCAGTCCTTAAAGGTCTTACGTAACCTGCGCTTTAAACCAGCTTTTCGCAGATTACTAATTAACGATAAAACAGCATCATTGATTTGTTGAAATAATCATAACTTTGTATTATTATAAGTAATAAAGCTTTTTTAAGAGCAGATTCTTTCTGCATATTTTAACGGAAAAAAGGAATAAATATGAAAAAAATAATAGTTTTTACTCTGTGTTTTACTTTATTTGCAGGAGGCATCTCTGCGGCGGGGAATAAGGTGAATGTTAAAAAAAGTGGAGAGTATAATCACGGGGTGGGAGTAGCAGCAGGATTTGTAACGGGATATGGACTCTCTTATAGGTATCTCGGCAAGGAGTACAATCTACAGTTAACTTTTGCGCCTTATGTAGAAGGAAAAGAAATTAAGATCAGTGCCGGGGTTGCTATATTAAAGAATATGTATATAGCTGACACATCGAAACTGTTTATTTATTCGGGGGTTCATTATTGGTACAACAAATATACAGAAAAGTGGGATGATGAGAATGAGGTTACGTTAAAGGGAGAATGGAATGACCAGTGGTTAAACTGTGGCCTTGGACCCGGATTTGAGTTTTCTATAACAAGTAATATTGTTTTTGATTTAATGGCCGGATATGCAGTATATCTTTGCAATAATGCAGCCACCAGACTGAATTTTACCGGCGAAACAGCATTATTTTTCTATTTCGAATAGTAAAATTTATAATAACATGGTGGTGGTATCTTTTAATAGGCCCTGTTACATTTTTTATTGTTGGATATATTGGACATAGAATAGTACCGAGAATTATTCATCCATTTATTGAATGGATAAATACTTCCAAAAAAGTGTGCTAAAAATACAGGATATACTTAATGCCTAGAAATTATCTAATCGTTGATGTGGAATCGACTTGCTGGAAGGATGACAGGAACAAGAAAGCTGAGTCTGAGATCATCGAAATAGGGGCGGTGCTGTTTGCTATGGAGAAGAAAATGGCTGTTGACATGTTTCAGAGTTTTATTAGGCCTGTAAGAAATCCAGTGCTATCCACGTTTTGTATAAAACTGACATCAATTAAACAGTGCGAGGTAGATAATGCCCCACTATTCCCTAAAGTGATAGAAATGCTTATAAAGAAATTTCTTTATAAGCAGGTCATTATGCTTGCGTCTTGGGGAGAATATGATAAAAACCAGCTCAAGAAGGACTGTAGATTCCACAAAATAGAATATCCATTCGAAGAGCAGCATTTGAATATAAAACAGATGTTCGCAGATAAAAATAATTGTAATCCATGTGGCATGAAACAGGCATTGAGGATGTTGAATATTCCTTTAGAAGGTATATGTCACCGGGGAATCGATGATGCACAAAATATCGCAAAAATTCTTACAGCAATAATTTAGAAACATCTACCTTGTTTCTTTTTTATGCACTCTACATTCTCGCAATGATAACAGATTTCATTTTCAAGCGGTTTATCATCAAAGAAATTTTTTATATTATTTAAAGTTGTATTTGCAATATTTCGTATTGCTTCTACAGTAAAAAAACCCTGATGAGATGTTAGCAATACATTCGGAAATGTAAGAAGGCGCGCAAGTATATCATCACTGATTATTTTTGAAGAAAAATCCTCAAAGAAATATTCGCTTTCTTCTTCATAAACATCTAATCCTGCCGATCCGATTTTCTTTTTTTTTAATGCATCAATTAATGCCAATGTATCAATAAGCTGCCCTCTTCCGGTATTGATAATCATTACCCCGTCTTTCATCTTCGATATACTATTGGAATTGATTATATGATACGTGTCTTTATTTAAAGGGCAATGCAGAGAAATAATATCGCTTTCTTTATATAGTCTGTCTATATCGACATATTCAAATGAATTTTCCCGGGCATATTTGGTATCTGGATAAATATCATACGCAAGCACATTCATACCAAATCCTTTTAGTATTCGAATAATAACTTTTCCAATTTTTCCTGTTCCAATAACTCCCGAAGTCTTTCCATTCATGTCAAACCCGCATAGGCCGTCAATATTAAAATTATTATCTCTTGTTCTGTAAAAAGCTTTATGGATTTTTCTATTTAATGCCAACATTAGAGCTGCTGCGTGCTCAGCAACAGCATAGGGAGAATAGGCAGGGACCCTTACAACATGTATCTTTTTGTACACAGCTTTAAGATCAACATTATTATATCCGGCACTTCTTAAGGCAATAATCTTAATATCATATTCAATAAGTTTCTCTACAACATTCTTACTTACTTTATCATTTATAAAAACACATACGACATCGTGATTCTGGCTTAAAACTGTTGTATCAGAATTTAAGTGTTCCTTAAAAAAACTTATTTTGTAACTAAATTCCTTATTTATATCTGAA
>JAIVZN010000005.1:0-37420 GCA_048634875.1 Deltaproteobacteria bacterium
CCGTGTTTACTGTAAATGCAGGATTTGTTAAATCCACATTAATATAAAGCCTATGCGCTGAATCTGTTGGTTCATATACCCTTCCACTGTCATCCACTGCTTTAAAATATATGGTATTCCCGCCTTCACTCAATCCTGTTACATTAAAATCATCTGTATATGATGCGCCTGATATGCCTCCCTGTATCAACTGCCAGCTCCCTCCTGCCTCTACTTTGTAATATACCTCATCTAATGCCAAATTATCGCTGAAATCAACATCTACATTTGTTGATGTTGACTGACGCCAGGCGCCGCTCGCCGTGTTTACTGTAAATGCAGGATTTGTTAAATCCACATTAATATAAAGCCTATGCGCTGAATCTGTTGGTTCATATACCCTTCCACTGTCATCCACTGCTTTAAAATATATGGTATTCCCGCCTTCGATCAACCCTGTTACATTAAACTCATCTGTATATGATGCGCCTGATATATTACCCTGTATTAAATTCCAGCTCCCTCCGGTTTCTCTCTTGTAATATACCTTATCCAGGGCTAAATTATCAGAAAAGTTTACATCTATCCCCGCTGTTGTTGATTGATACCAGGTCCCGCTTGCTGTGTTTATTACAAATGCCGGATTTGTTAAATCTACTTTTACATTAAATGTTGCATAACCTGTTGTCCCTGCTATGTTTGCAACTCTTATCTGTAAAGTCTTACCTGATGTTTCTGTTGTATCGGGTATTTCATTAGCATCCGCCCATTTATAATAATCAGTATCATCATCAGTAAATGGATTCCATCCGCCTCCATTATAATTATATTGAAATGTATCTGTATCTATTGAAACTCCGTTATCAGTTACCGTACCGCAATAAGAAGAAATTATAGCTGCGTACCATTTATTACTTTCAGGCCACGAAAGTGTAATTATTGGTACTGCTGTGGAATAATAAAAAGGGCCGTAATCAAATGCGCCGTTCTCTATTCCTTCCCTGTTATACCCTTTCAAATGCAGATACCATGACTCCGAAGAAAAAGTTGCTGTCTGCGTGGAAAAACCTGTATTCCAGGTATCCGGATACTCCGTAGCAGTGGTATTTGTATCCCAACAAATTTTATAGTATTCTACTGTACCTTTGCCAAAACCACCTGTTGCAGAAAATGTAAAAGTAGAAATGCTATACGATGTTTCTATACTTTTATCGCAGGACACTGTTGTGAAACCAGGCGGCTTTGATAATGTTATCCTGCTTAAAGGAGTAAGTTCGGTATATATATCTGTATTCTCACGATTATTCGCATATACCCTGACATAATATGTTGTATTTGCCTCAAGCCCCGAAACTGTTGCTGTAGAAACAACTTTTACAGTCGTTGAAGAATATATTGTCCCGCTAAAATCACTTGCTGTTGATAATTTAACTATATATACTGTATCATCAGGATTGGCAGGATACTCCCCGCTACCCCATGTTACTGTTATACTGCTTACATATATTGCCTCCCAAACAAGATTATCAGGCGCTGAACATAAAGTTGCTTTCCAGAGTGGCGTTAATGTTGTTGTTGCCGAAACATTTTCCCGGTTCCTTGCCATTACCCTTGCATAGTATGTTGTATTTGCCTCTAAATTAGAAACTGTAGCTACTTCATTTACGCGGCAGGTTTCAGATGATTTTGTTGTTCCGCTAAAATCATTCATTGTTGATAATTGAACTTCATAAATTGTATCATCAGGATTATCAGGATATGATGCCCCCCAGCTTATTGTTATTGAATCTATGTGAACATCCCAGCTTAAATTGTCCGGCGTGCTACACAATGTCGCTCTTGTAGATACCCCTGACCAATATGTTTCATTTAAAACAGCATCTCTTGCCTTTACCTGAAAATAATATGTTGTATTTGGTATTAATGCTGATGTATTTGTAGATACTGAATTAAACCACTCACTTATTACAGTTCCTTCAAAATCTGGTGAAGAGGAATACCTTATTTTATACGGCATAGAATGGAGACCACTTCCAGGCACTGGATCCGAAGCGCTTGTTATTGTTACTGTGCATGAAGAAATATGCGCAACAACTGATGAAATTCCATAACCGGTTGGAGATGTAGTGTCTATCTTTACAGCATAGGTTGAACACCAGTTGCTGTAATTATTTACATTGTCCACGCTTTTTACCCGCCAGTAATATGTATCCTCTTCCAACCCTGTTATTGTAGCGCTTGATACCACTGTAGACGATGAAAAGTTTATTACTCCAAAATCTATATCTGTTGACAGGTTTAATTCATAGTTTGACAGTCCGCTTAAATTATCAGTTACACCATCCCAGTTAAAAGTAATGGTTGTATAACTCCATACGTCATTTTCTGGAGATATAAGAACCGGTACAGGCGGTGGTGTGGTATCAATTTTTACAGTATAGGTTGAGCACCAGTTACTGTAATTTTCTATATTATCCTTACTTCTTACCCTCCAGTAATATTTTTCCTCCTGCAGCCCTGTTATTGTAGCGCTTGATAACACTGTGTCCGATGAAAAGTTTATTACTCCAAAATCTATATCTGTTGACAGGTTTAATTCATAATTTGACAGTCCGCTTAAATCATCAGTTACATCATGCCAGTCAAAAGTAATGGTTGTAGAACTTGTCCATATACCATGTTCCGGTGATGAGAGCCCGGGTACCCCGGGCGAAGTTGTATCAATTTTAACAACACAGGCATCTGATTCTGCAATATTTCCTGCAATATCTGAGATAAAGAATTTCACTAAAGAATGCTCAGAAGTTGATAGAGATTGAGAAAAAGGCAAATTAGCAGCAGTTGAAGTCTGGATATCAAAAGTACCGCTTTCGCCACTCGTCTTTGTAATACTTGTTGACGGTTCTATTATCCATTCCCCTGTGCCTGCTACCTGATATTTGATATATCCTGAATAATAATCACAGGCAATCTCTTCCGGAGAAAGAACCTGCTTTAATATCCGGAACTCATCAATAATTGAGTTAGAATGATGCCAACTCCCCCAATAACAACGACCAATATTCAGTGCAGTATCATCATTTACCACACCCCCGCTATAATCAGCGCTGCTTCTAAATCTGCCGTTAACATAATAACACATAGAAGAACCATTATAAGTATAAGTTATGTGATACCACTTACCGGTTTCTATCTTTGGATTATTTGTACCATATAAATATGTGCCATTCATATGAAAATTAAACCCATCCGGTTCCCCTTCTGTTATTTGCATATAACTTCCATAGTACCAGCCTGAAGTTTCACCTTTAAAGAATATTCCATCCCAGCCCGCATCCACACAGGAAAGAACTTTAATCCAGTATTCAATAGTAAATCCTGAATTCAGTTCAGCATCTAAACTTGGAGCATCTTCAATCTCAATATACTGACTTGAGCCATTTAAAGATAAAGCGTCATTAAACTTACCTGAACCGGGCCCCGCCCAGGCAGCGATACTCTCTGTTGCAGCATGATTTGCATATCTTGATGCATCTTTCGGCAGGCCTGTCCCTTCATTAAAATGCATTAACAATACTGTATTTGTATCAGGAGAAAGTTCATAACTCCCAATCCTGAGTCCAGAATCGGTATCCTGTATCCGGCATCTTACATCCGGTATATTATTATTATTCCATGTATTTGTAGATATCCAGTTACCATCTTTTTTTTTGCTTTGAAAACTTCCTGCAACAAAAACCGGTTCTACTGTATCTACTTTATATATATAAGGGCCGTAATCTGCTGTTCCATCTTCCTGATCATCTCCATTATATGATTTAACATGGAGATACCAGACACCCTCACTTGTCGCAGTTGATATTTTTACCCCGCTGTCCCATGTCTTTGAATAGCTGCCTGGCGGAGAAGCATTTTTATTCCATTCATATTTATAATACTGGACTCCTCCTTTTCCAAAACCAACATTATCTATAAATGTAAAATAAGGGTCATTGTAATAAGTTGTATTGGTAAGTTTATTACAACTTATATCAGGCTCTTCTGATAATGTCCAGCAGGTTGCTCCATTTGATATGCCGGAACAAAGCTCCCACTCATCACATGTCCGGATTCTAAAATAATAAGAAGCATTGGAAACTAAACCTGTTACTGTGTAAGAGCGAAAAGATTTAGCGGCGCAGGAAGTAGACAAGATAATAAGCTGATAAGGCGATAATGAAGAATAGGATGAATACTTAATCTTAAATTCACTTCCAGGTATAAGAGGATTGTCCCATCCATCGTCACCAGGGGCAATCCAGGAAAGCTTCACTTCTCCTTGACTCGTGCCGGGTAAAGCAGAAAGAGTTGTAATTGCAGCAGGAGGAATTGCCCTTGGAACACAGGATGGAGAATTTGAAGCAAGAGATATAACAGGAACTTCATCTTCTGTTCTCAAAGCAAAATAATGTGTAGTTCTCGGATTTAATCCATTAACTGTCATACTTTCTGGATAATATCCTGCTATATGAGGAGAAGGCTCTCCTGTAACATCAGTAGCAGAATCCCAGCCTCCTCTAATACAATCAAATTTTACAGTACTCTGACTGCCGTCAACCCCAGAACAAACAAAGAGCCCTACCACTTGAGTAGTATCAGACCATGATGTTGTCCGAGTATATACTGGTTCTCCCCAGTTATTTCCATCGGTTGAATAATAGCCTGTAAATTTTGTTCCTTCTTTTTTTAAACGAACATACCACTCGGAACTCTCAGAAACTACGCCGGATTGTATTCCATCCATAAAACTGTTAGAATCTGTATCATATTGAAAAATCCATTTATAACTTCCTCCTACTCTCATAATTCCCATAAGAACAGGACCCATCCACAATACTCCTTCTGCAGCAGAAACGGGTTTGTCTCTTACCATAATTCCTGCTTTTGTACCATCAAAAAAATCTTGAAATGAATCAATTTTAACTCTAATATCAAAATTCCCGGTTATGGTACTATAGACCATATAAAATTCATCACTGCCAGCATTTATCTGAGTCCCTTCTCCACTGACAGTAAGTATGCCTCCTGATTCAGTAGCTGAACCGCCTGTTGTTCTCACATCTTGAGTTCTCCATATATTATCTAAAACACCATCATCAAATTCATCATCATTCCAGATATATGAAACTGTAGAATATCTCATAATATAATTTGAAGCTGTGCCAGTCATTCCATCATCACCTGGAGCAGTCCATGATAAATCAATTTCGCCTTCATCGGTTCCTGGATCAGCTTCCAGAGCAGTAACTGCTGCTGGAGGAATAGCAGTGTCGTAAGCAAACATTGCAAGCTCATGAATTCTGGTATTGACCAAACTACTCTCCCTGCTACCATGATAGCTCCAGCCTGTTCCTTCCATATATCTTTGAGTGTAGAGGTAGAAATCCAAATCAATATTAAAAGCCATAATTTCATTTTTATAAGGACTGGAAAAAAGCCTTGTCCATTGAATATCATCATATGCATTATTACTGCAGTCCACAACTGAGCCCCAGCTTCCATTCCAAATAGCATATTTAAGTTTTAAATCATCTTTATTTACACCAACAGTCATACATTTCCCAGTTGTCCCAATCCAGGCAATACTCACAGCTCTATTATCACAATCACCTCCTCCTGGTGCTTCTTCAATATCATTATCTCCTCGGACCACACTTCCCCAGCTTGCGCCATTCCAGATACAATAGTTCCAGTCATGTTTATTATCAAGGCTGACCAGTCCGATTTTATTAGAGATAGGATCCGACGCCATCTGAAGCCAGCGAATTTCCATATCTTCATGAGTATTAAGGTCAGGGCCAGTGGAAGGACCTACCCAGCTTAAACCATTCCAAATATAATATTTAAGATTATCATCAGTGCCTTCGCCCCAACCGAAAAGGCATTCACCACTATTATTTTCCCAGGCAAATGCAAAGATTTCATACATTACACCTGGATTTACGGCATTAGCAGTCATTAGCTGTTTATTACTCCAGCTACTTCCTGTCCATCTTGCTCCCCAAACATATAATGAATCAGTAGATAATCCCATCATTATCTCATCCGAGCCTCTTCTTGGAATGAGTGATATAAAGGCAGGCTTTCCGCTTGTTGTAAATCCAGGAACAAGTTCTGTTGGTCCACTCCAGAATGACCCATCCCATCTATAATAATAAGGATTTTCCACATTTTTATTGTAAACAACTAAAGCATCTCCTGAGTTCTGCTCATAAGCAATATCAAACTTTCTCCGGTCATAATCTCCAGTACTATCAATAATATCTTTCCCATTTCCCCAGCTCTTTGTATTTCCATTCCAGACCTGGATATGAATATGTCCATCAGCATCAATTGCGCCTAAAATCTTTTCATCTCTTCTTGGACAATTCTTGAGAACAACCCAGTAATTAGTATTTAAAGAATCTGTTGTAGTGATTTTCTCACCACTCCAGTCACCAGCAGTTGAGTACCAGATTTGATATTTTGGGTAATTACTGGATGTATCGCTATAAATGATTATCCCATCGTTATCAGATGAAAATAAAGATTTAGCAGCTAATAGCAATATAATTAGAAGTATGGGGACGGTTCTGATACTCATATCTTTTTTCTCTTTTTCGGCTGTCCACTATGAGACCACACTGATTTTAACCCCTTTTGCCTCAATTCTTTTATATACTCCCTGGTCCCATACACCCCTTCCTTGAAAAATCGCTTCTCCTCCCTTCTCTCTACTTCCCGTGATTCAACATACTCCTTATACATTTCTCTACGCTTTCCTTTATCCTCATCTAAACCCATATATTCAGGATCTAAATCTACTAACCCATCTGGTTCCCCATTTACATACACACCATAACTTGACCATTTATATTCTATCGGATAATTTACTAATTTCGCCCTCACTGGATTTAACTCCACATATCTACCACACTCAAGTAAATATATCCCCTCCTGTATTACAAAACTCCTGAACCTGCCCTGGAATAAATGACCTGCGCCATTATACTTACCATGATAATATCTTGTATAAGTTACGCCTATCCTCTTCATTGCTTCACTTAATTTCTTTCCCTCAGGTGACTTTATTATTATATGCACATGGTTATTCATTAATACATAATGATATATCTTTATTTCATATTTTTCCTTATTTTCTTTTATTATTTCCATATACTTAATAAAATCTTCTTCATCATGGAATATATTTTCTTTATTATTTCCACGAACCATTACATGGTATATCCCATTATCTATTGTAAACCTTGCTCTTCTCGGCATCCTTTTTCTATCCTATATTAAAGTATCAGAACCGTCCCCATTCTTTTTATGACAAATAAATTCAACCCGTTTTATCGTCGTGATTGATAAATCAAACCTTTCCAATTTTGTGACAACCCATAAAGTATCAGAACCGTCCCCATTCTTTTCACTAATAGTATACTCAACTTTTGTAAAATTCCTGTGAAATTTATATGAAATTTATGTAAAATGAAGGAGTACAAGCTAACTCTTAGACAAGTTAACTCCCTTTGGTCGTAACTTCCATAGGGCTACGCCCCTCTGGCGTTCACTCTGTTCACTGTCACCCCATGAGGAAAAGCAGATCCTTTCCCTCAGACTCCCTAATCATTGTATAGGAATCTTTGAAATTCCTATACAACAAGTTATATTACCCAGTGTTCTTTGTATCGGAGATCATTGATCGTATTTTGAATTTTTTCCCTTACTTTTTTATTTATCTTTTTTTCATCTGAGCCCAAAATATTTTTTAATGCCTTGACTACTCTCCTTTTAAAGTGATAGTCTTTATCATTTATATTGGATAAAAGGACTTCTACTATCTCTAAATCAGGGATAACTTCACCTAAAACCCAGACAGCAGAAATTCTCATCCATCTATCATTGCTTTTAATCATCTCTTTAATACTCTCCATTGCTTTTTCAGGATTGTAGCGATGAAGAATTTTAAGCGCAGTAGCCCTTACCCGGTTATCTTTTTCTTTAATAAATGGGATCAGAAGCTTTTCTGCTACCTCAGCATTCTCATCCCCTTCAATAAGCTCTGCCTCAATTACCTCTAATCCTTTTGTTCGCACTCTTGGATTTGGGTCATTTATCATCTGCCTTGGTGTAGTTTGCTCTTCCTGGGCAGGAGTATATGTAAGACGGAGTTGTGTAGCCCCCTGCGCTAAAGCTAAACTCTGCTTCTGAACCATGTCTAATATTTTTGCCTGCTGGTCAATTAAAATACGCTCTCTTTTTGCCGAGATTTTCATTAAAATAAAATAAATCAGAAAAATTACTAATATTATCGCTACTAAAAATCCACCGATACTGAACATTACTGTATAATAAGAAGATTTTCTCTGCGCTTCAAATGTTCTTTCTATAACTTTTAAGAGAAGTTCTCTTTCTCCTTCAGATTTTGTAATTATCTGTCTTAAAATATCTTGAGGATAAGTATATGCTTTAATTAAATCTTCCTGCTGTTTTTGTACCTGCGCCAATAAAGTAATCATTATATTTTCTTTTTCTTCTTCATCGCGAGAAGGAATCTGTATAACAACAGGAGGCTGCGTCACATCAGGGGGCTGCGTCACATCAGGAAGCTGCGTCACAGGATAAAGTTGCTGATAAGTAATATTATACATTCTGTTAACATCAACATTGTCAGGATCATACCACTTTGCCTTTTCTAAGTAAGGCAACGCATCCATGTATTGTTTATTTAAAAAAAGCTCAGAGCTTCTTTCTGCTAATACTTTGACTATGAAGGCTTTCATTTTCTTATTCTCTTTGTCAAATTTCAGCGCCTCTTCAACATTAGTAATCGTTTCTTCAATGTTTCCTTTTAAATAGCTTTCCAAGCCTCTGTGAAAATACAGTTCCGCTGATTTGCTCTTAGCATCTAAGAAGTTAAAAATTCCTCCTATAAATATGATAAAAATAATAATTGAAATACTTTTTCGCATCTTCCCTCCTAATATATCATCTTGTTTAATAAATCAAACCACTACAATTTTGTGATAACTTACTCAGTAAATTGAAGTATAAATTCTAATTTTATTAACAAATCTCTTGCTTCCGTATTATCAGGATTAATCTGAAGAACATTTTCAAGCTGCTCTTTTGCTTTTTTATATTCTTTAATTCTTAAAGCCGCATGCGCCTTAAAGAAAAATTCTTCTTCTAATTTTCCTTCTACTTTCTTATCAAGCACCTTTGCCTGTATAATTAATTCATTTGCAAAAGCCTCATCTCCTTTTCTCTTTTCTTCTAATGCCATGATATATAGATCTCTTGCTTCTTCACATTGTTCAGAAATAATGACTTTATTAAGAAGTTTTTTTGCTTGTTCATATTCAGGAGCAAGTTTTAATGTTTTATTCAACTCCTGCTTTGCCAGGGCATAATTTTTCTGACTAAAGGCTTCTAAACCATTAGCATAATTAATTTTAATATTTGCTTCTCTTTGTTTTTCATCAATTAGTTTCTGCGCTTCAGTTGGAAGAAGACCAAATCTGCCTGAAAAAGAAAATCTGTGGCTCGGCCCAAGCGTATGAATACCAAACGCATAATCAAGAGAAAAATTAGAACTCTTTATACCAAAACCAAATGTCACTTCTTTGTAATCTAAACCTGTTCTTATAAAAAATAATTTATATGGGTTATATTCAACTCCAAGATGCCATCTCACAGGATGAACTCTATCTCCAAGAATATTAATAAAATCCAGATCAAATACACCTAAAGCTTTCTCATTAAAAAATTTATATCCAGCTCCAATCTTTAGATTTGTTGGAAATTTATCAGTTTCATTTTTTAACTTTAAATGGGGCCGCAGGATATTCTGGATACTTGCCCCGAGAAAAAGTTTACCATATTTATACTGGCTTCCTATATCAATTCCAAATCCGGTGTCAAAATAAATATCCATTTTATGATTGACTGCCTTTAAATTTATTCCCAAATCCAATTTACTAATTGTCCTGGCATAAGACAGTATATAAGCATTGTGTTTATCATCAAATACGCTTCCGTATTCTGTATTTTCAACTCCACCTGTCTGAAGCCCTGCTATAGATATTCCTATAACATTTCCGTATGAAACAGGGTATCCTGCTCCTAAAAAATAATACACTGTATCTTCAAAAAGAGGAACATACAGAAATGAACCTTCTGTACAAACTAACCTTGCAAGCCCTGCAGGATTCCAGTAGGAAGCAGAAGAATCAAAAGCAATTGCTGTGTAAGCCCTGCCCATTCCAAGCGCCCTTGCATTAGCAGAAAAACTGTATAAATAATTTCCAGGTAAACCCGCATCTTCACCAGAGGAGAAGCAAATACCAGATGTTAGATACCAGATACTTGCAATAAAAATAATTGTTCTTGTTTTCTTCAATCTCCTTATCAATCCCCTAATCTCATAGTTTCCCAATCTCCTAATTTCCTATTCACTTAATTACTGCTATTTTTCTTATTTCCTTTATTATTTTTGAACCGTCATCCGGTTCAGCAATAATCTGGGATAGATATACTCCATCTGCTACAAGCATTCCCCTGCCGTTTTTTCCATCCCATGAAACATTATTCTCATACCCATCTGTTTCTCCCCTGCCGCCTTCTTCACCCGGAGAAAATTTCATTTCTTTCACTAAATCTCCAAGTAATGTATAAATCCTTATATATACCCTGCAATCCTTCTCAAGAATATAACTGATAGTTGTCAATTCTCTGCCTGCCTCAAATGGATTTGGCGTATTATACGCTTCTAAAGATCTGCCTGATAAAGGGCGGGCAGCGTATTCAATAGTAACTTTATTTAAGTAGGGACTATAACTTGAATCAGAGGTCTCAAAAAATGCTTTATATTTAATATATCTTTTTCCGCTGTGGCGGGAACTGATATCATGTCCATTTGCATCAGTATAATAAGACGCTTCAGTTCCGTCAGGTCCAAGAAACAGCCATGGGCCGCCGGAATTATCACTTGCTGCAATTTGAAATTTTAAACTTGCAGGAGATGGTTGTGCAGTTGGCTCCCAGGAAATCTCCTTAAATTCACTTGATGAACCAGCGTCAAAAACTTTAGAAATAAACTGTCCATTTATACGATATGTAGCAGAAAAAAAATAAAAAACCATGTCTCTGAATTTATACTCTTCTTTGCCGCTTTCTGTCCAGCGAATATTAAAAGCATCTTCACCTGCATAAGTTGTTGACAAAAACTCAGGTTTTATATGATCGCCGACCACTGGACTAATATTTAACACTTTAACCTGATAACATTTTTCATCATTTGATGAAGGTGATTTAAGATAAAGTTGATATTTTTTCCCTTTCTTTAATGTATGAGGTGAACTAAAAACATAAGTACACCACTCGTAGTATGATTTAATATCATTTTTGCTAACAACCACACCACTCTCCATAAGTTCACTGTCAGTCTCGTTATTCAATATCACATAAAGGTCATCTGGAGGAATCCCGCCATATGAACGCACATAAAAATCAACTTCACTTACAGAGATATCTTTATCAGTAATAGTAAATTCTTCACCCCACCACTGGCAGGGCCCGGCAGAGGGTCCATAAATTTTCATATCTTCAGATATGGGAAAAGGATTGCCCTCATAAGAAGGGATAGAACTATCTTCCAGTACAAAAACAGGCTGGGACTGTTTATAATCCCAATTAATACCATTTTCACATATATAAACTTCTGACATAGGATCCATTGAATTATCATAAGGAATCCTATAATTCAGAGGTGCAGTATATCCAAGACTTATATAATTATTGTTACCAATAGTCCCACTTAAATATTGTATTACTAAATGATAAGTTGTACCTGCACTCAGAGAAGCTGGAGTTATACTTAATGAACGCCAATAACCACCAGCAGGAGAGGGAAAAGAGTTACTGCTCACCCATATTCCGGAAGGTTCATTTTGTGAATTATTTGTCTGAAGACCTATAGTATAAGTAGGCGCTGGTGGATAAATATCAGAAATATAAAAATGTAATTTATCTACATTTTTGTCAGAAAAAAGTGTAAAACGGAAGGAGATTTTATAATCACTGTCATTTAATTTAAACTCTTGTTGGTTCTCTATAATAAAATTATTTCCCCATTTTTCTAAATTAATGGCTTCAAGCGAAATACCGGCAGATGCGCCTACGCCGCATATCTCTGTATCGGCAGTTTCTCCTTCAGCAAAGGCAGTCTCACCTTTTTGAATCCACTGGGCAGCATAGCAAGACGGAAGATGGAAGATGGAAGATGGAAGAAAAAAAATTGAAATTAATAAAAGAAGACGTTTCATTTTCTGCTTTCAAAAAATTTCTTGACCTTTTGTATCAAAATATCAACATTATACGGCTTTGGAATAAAATACTGGATATTCAATCCTTCAAATTGACTCTTTACATCATCAGCACCTGTAGAAATAAAGATGGGTATATTTTCAGTTTCTTTTTCCCCTCTCATTATCTTTGTCACTTCAAAACCATCCTTCAAAGGCATCTGTATATCAAGAATAACTAAATCAGGTATTTCCTCGCGGATAAGATTAATTGCTTCATACCCATCATCTGCTTCAATAACTTCATAACCTTCTTTTTCTAAAGTGCATTTTATAACAAACCTTACTCCTTTTTCATCATCAGCAATTAAAACTTTTTTCATTTTCTCTTCCTCCAGTCGGGTTTGATGAATCAAACCCCTACATTTATACACACGCTATTCATATTGCTGCCAGAATGACTCAAGACTTAATTCCTTTAAATAAAATTTTGCGTCTTTTTTTACTAACTGTAACATGATAAGTTGATCAGGCTTGTCTAAGGAAAAGGTTTTAAAAACTTTTTCCTTAAAAATACTGGATTTTATTTCAATAACATGCCTGGATCTTAAAACATCTGAAATTAATGTTAAATTCTCTCCTATATACTCTCCATCTAAATAAACAGAAGCATCATAAATTTCATCTGGAATATCTAATACTACAGTGCCGTCCTCAGGTACCCCAAGCTTTATTTCTAATTCTTTCCTTTCATTTATTTCAATAAAAGTTACTGTATTAAAAGCTTCATAATCGCCGGATTCTATTCTTATTTTTAATTCCCCGCAGTGTTCTTCAAGATATCCTGAAACTTCTCCGGTTTTTCCAGTCTGCTTCCACAATGTATCATTAATAAATACAGAAGCTGATTTAATCCCGAAATTTGTCTTATAATCTTTTACTGTAACTTTAAGATAAGGGAGGTATTCTTCCTGTATGACAATTTCAGGTCCTTTATATACAGGGCTTAAAATTAAAACCTGGTTTGATTTGTCTATTTTTATTTTCTTTACAGCACTTTTGTTAAAGTTATTAAATTTAAATTCTACATTATGATACGACCTTAGAACTTCTGAAATAACCTGGGAATCTTCACCAATATATTCTCCATTTAAATATACAGAAGTGCCTAAAAATTCATCAGGTATTTTAACTATTATCTTTCCATCTTTCGGAACACCAAGTATA
Source organism: Deltaproteobacteria bacterium (assembly GCA_048634875.1). GTDB lineage: Bacteria > CG03 > SLGR01 > SLGR01 > JBDRKX01 > JAIVZN01. The sequence goes on from JAIVZN010000005.1 coordinate 13,536, forward strand.
ACTCTTATTTTCTTTCTCTGTCCTTTTTTAATAGAAATTAGAGTCCTGAAATCGTCATACTTATCAGCGCTGACTTTAATATCAAACTCCCCCGATGGCTTATATATGTAATCTGAAACAATTCCCATACTATTTGTCCTCCTCCAGTATGCCCCATCCACCCAGATTGTTGCATCCTTAATGGTTTTCCCAGTTGCGTAATCTTTAACCTCTACTTTGAGATGCGGGGACATCAACTCCATTTTTACATTTAATTTATCTTTTAATTTACCAATATGTCGTGTTATAGTTGCGGGCTTATATGCAGGATACTTAGTTAGTTTAAAAGTATATCTCCCATGAGGAAGGGTAACTTTTAAAGGAGTTTTTCCACTTATCTTGGTGCCTGCAACTATAATTTTAGCTCCTAAATCTTTTGCGCCGCCATCTGCACAATAAGAATATATGGTTATTTCTTTTTTAAGGGTAACATTAATATGCTCCAGACTCTCACCAGAAACTTCAACAGTTTCTGCCCATGGTATATATCCATCTTTTTCTACCAGGACTATATGTTTACCAGCTGTAAGAATCAAACGCTCCAATGGAGTAGAGCCAATACTATCAGGCGTATCATCAATATAAACTTCCGATTGAGATGGAATTGACGCAATACTGAAGTTTTTCCAAAGAGTACCGTCAAGCACAAATTTTTTGCCGCCTGTTTTTGTTTTAATTTCTTTTACATTCCAAAAACGATAATCTATTGAACTCTGCTTGTCAACTGCTTTTGAAGTATCCAATACACATATACCCATGGTTGGTTTAACTTCATTAAAATTATCTCCAATCCCATGCTTACCCAAAGTTTCAAAACCATCTTTAACTAAATAAAAATTATGCATTCCTATCTCAAGACTTCCCGTAAATGGAGTTTTCCCTACTTTTTTTCCATCAATAAACAACCCGGCGCCAGAAGGAATAGAATTAATCTCAACTACAACTTCAAAAGGAATTACATATACACCATTAACTACTTTTGCTCCTGCAATTGCTATACTCTGGGTTTCTTTTCGCCTGCCAAAAACAGTAACTATTCTTACCATCTCTCCATAATTTTCTTTTATAAACTTTAATGTATATAATCCCGGCTGAATTTTCTCTATATAAGATGGCGTCTCTGTTTTATAACCATTTGCTTCTATAATATCTACATTGCCCTTTAATAATTCTACTTTAGCGCCTGAAGGAATAGTATCTAACTCTAAAGCCGGCGGCCAGATTATGTTATGTAGTTTAATACCCAAACCTGTAAATTGCATATAGGTATCTAATACAGAAAAACTAATAAAAGCAATAAAAATTGCTGCTGATATTGATATAAAAATTTTTTTGTATCTTTTAGCAGTATCCAGTACAAAATCAAAAATCGTCTTTTCCTTATCTTCCCCGGAAACACTAACTTCAGGGGAAATAAGCGGTCCATATGTATCAGGAGTAGCAGGAACTTGTTCCGCAGGAGTCCCCGCAGGGACATGTTCCGCAGAAGCTTGTTCTTCAGGAGTCTCCGCAGGAACTTGTTCTTCAGGAGTCTCCGCAGGAACTTGTTCTTCAGGAGTCTCCGCAGGGGTCTGTTCCGCAGGAGTTTGTTCTTCAGGAGTCTCCGCAGGGGCTTCCACCTCTTCCGCCTCTTCCACCTTACCTGGCGGCTCAGTTAATTTTTCTACCGGTTCCAACGGAATAAGCTTAGAATCTATTTCCATTTCTTCTTCCATTGCCTTAACTTCTTTATCTGTCTGTTCCGCTAAAAAACTCTTATATTGCCCTATTAATTCTTCAATATTACACTTCTTGCTTAAATACCGCTTTATCTCTAAGTACACCTCTGCTGCACTTTGATACCTCTCCTCCGGTAATTTCTGCAAAATCTTTTTAAAAATTTCCTGAATCTCATTACTGATTTCATATTTCTGTAGTTTTTCAAAATCAACATCTGCATGTCTTACCTTACGCCAGATATCCAGTTCAGTATCACCCCAAAAGACTTTTTCACCAGTAAGTATCTCATATAGAATTACACCTAAACTGAATAAATCCGAACGCGCATCTATATCAGTTTTTACTTCTGCCTGCTCGGGCGACATATAAGAAATCTTTTCTTTTTTTCCTGTTATACCAAAGTCTGCCAGTTTAATTCTTCCGTCAAAATACAGCATGACATTCCCTGGTGATATATTCTTATGAACTATGTTAAGCGGTTTATCAGTGTATCCATTTTTAATTGTATGAGCGTAATCAAGCGCCTTAAGAACTTCTAAAATTATATAAAGACCAATGTCAATGGGAATTTTTATAGAATTTTTATGACATTTATTTAGTAAATAGCCAAGATCCACACCCTTCACATAATCTATAACTACATAAAACTCATTATCATCTTTTATAAAATTAACTACTTTTACAATATTCTCATGTTCTAACTTAACTGTATTTATCACTTCCCTGTGAAACATATCCATATACTTAGCATCATTAGAATATTCCTCATGGATTTTTTTTATGGTAACTACTCTCTGCAACACACTATCCCAGGCTTTATATACTGTAGCAAATCCACCTGCGCCTATCTCTCTTATTATCAGATATTGATTATTTATTATCCTCTCTTCTTTCACTCGTAAATACCTTTTTTTGCAAGGCTGAAAGCCTTGCCCTACTCCTAATCTCCCAGTCTCATAGTCTCCTATTTCACCCGTAAATAAATTCCTTAATTGAGTCCTAAATGATGCATTTTTTGCGAGCTTTAAGACTTTTTAGTCTCCGGAGCAAAAAAATGTATTTTTAGGGCTCAATCATGTCCATTTCATTCTGACCTGTTAAATAATAGCATATGTACTCTCCCGTAAGTTAATTAGAGGAATTGCTTTTATCTCAATCATAACAATACTCGTTTTCTATGTTTGAATTACACGCGCTTTCCCTTATAAATCTGGAAGGGATATGCCATCTGTTCTGCCCGTATAACATCCTCTGTGAGGCAGAAGTGAGATACAGCAGGTCCTGTGCTCTGGTCATGCCTACATAACAGAGTCTTCTTTCCTCTTCCATCTGCGCAGGATCTTTAAGGGCATCGTAATGTGGAAAAAGTTCTTCTTCAAGGCCGGTTAAGAATACTGCTGAAAATTCCAGTCCCTTTGCAAGATGCACTGTCATAAGTGTAACAAAATCTTCATTCTCTGACCATGAATCAGCATCTGTAAGAATAGAAATTTCATGCAGTATCTCCTTTATTGATTTGCTGCTGTTTTCCTCCTCGGCAAAAGCAGACACAAGTTCTTCTATATTTTCTAACCTGCTTCTTGATTGTATGTCATCGTCTTTTTCAAGCATGCGGTGATACCCTGACAATTCTATAATCTCTCTGGCAAGAAGCGCAGCATCATCCTTCTTAAAAGTTTCTTCTAAAGAGTTAAAAAAAGTCTTCAGTGGTTTTAATTTCTTTTGTATTTTTTCAGGAAGGTTTGCAATATCTGTCTTTATTAATTGGTAGAGAGATTTGGACTGGCTGGAAGCTTCTTTCTTTAATTCATTAATTGTTTTTTCTCCTATTCCTCTTGGCGGACAATTAATCATTCTTGTCAGACTTATATCATCATATGGATTAGCAAGAATCCTCATGTAAGCAATTATATCCTTTATCTCCTTCCGCTCATAAAATTTTACTCCACCGATAATCCTGTAGTTTATTTCTGCTGCTCGCAGCACATCTTCAAATGACCTGGATTGAGCGTTTACTCTGTAAAATATTGCAATATCGCATGGTTTATATGATTCAGTTTCAGTGATCCTTTTAATTTCTGATACAATTCCTAATGCTTCTTCCCTGTTTGTAAGAAATTCCTGCCATCTGACCATTTCTCCTTTTTCCCGTTTAGTCCAGAGTTTCTTATTTTTTCTTGAATCATTATTTTTTATGACATTATGGGCTGCGGCAAGTATGTTTTGTGTAGAGCGGTAATTTTCTTCAAGCTTTAGAGTTTTTGCAGATTTAAAATTTTTTTCAAATTCTAAGATATTTCTTATATTTGCCCCCCTCCAACTGTATATACTCTGATCATCGTCGCCAACTACGCATATGTTGTTCTGGGGCGGGGCAAGTAATCTCAATATAAGATACTGCGCATAATTGGTGTCCTGATATTCATCAACTAATATGTATTTGAATCTTTGTTGATATTTTTCAAGAATTTCAGGTTTCTCTTTTAGAAGCCGTATAGTTTCCATCAGTAAGTCAGCAAAATCATAACCGGAATTTGTACAAAGTATTTTCTGGTAAACTTCATAAATTTTACCTATAACATATCTTCTGTTATCCGAGTGGGCTGCTGCATTTATTTTAAAGCTTTCCACATCCATAAGGTTGTTTTTTGCATTTGAGATTATTTCTCTTATCCTGGTAGGGGGATACTTTTTTGGATCAATATCCAGCTTTTTAAGCGCTTCTTTTATGGTAACTATCTGGTCGTGCTCATCATAAATAGTGAAATCTTTGTTTCCTTCTGTTCTTAAAATTCTTAATCCCATTGAGTGGAATGTAGAAATCCATACGCTTAAACCGGATGAGCCTGTGAGTTTTTTTATCCTGTTTTTCATCTCTCCAGCTGCTTTGTTTGTGAATGTTACTGCTAAAATATTAAATGGGGAGATACCATTTTCAAGAAGTTTAGCTATGCGATGGGTTATAACCATTGTTTTGCCGCTTCCTGCTCCTGCGAAAATTAACACGGGACCCTCAGTAGCCTCAACTGCCTGTTTCTGCGGGGGATTTAATTTTTTCGTTTCTTTATACATTTTACTGCCTTATTGTATAGAAATTTGTCAAAATACGCAACCTGAAGGTTTTGTAGGTAACAGCCAAATAATAAATTTTCTATGGTTTTATTTCAACAATTGTTTCAAGGTGCGGAGTGTGCACAAACTGGTCTACTCCGGTAATACTGATGATATCCCAGTTGGTATTGTCTTTCAAATATCTCAAGTCATTCTGAAGATTTTTTAAACTGCAGCAAATATAAAATATCCTTTTTATTCCTTTTGTCTCATTCTGGATTCTTATAATGTGCTTCCATATTTTATAACTCATTCCTCCGCGAGGGGGATCCAGAATTATATAATCATATGGTTTTTTTAGAGATGATATAAAATTTTTAACAGTACTCTCTATGAATTTAACTGTCCCTAAAGGATTTACCTTTTTTAAATTGTGTTCAGCATTTTGAATAGAGGCTGGATAATTTTCAACACAGGTAATATCCCTGTCCTTATCTGCAAGATAAAGGGCAATAGAGCCCACTCCTGAATAAAGATCTAAAATACTGCCGCCACCGGTTATTTTAGAAGAAATTAGTTTATACATATGCTCTATCTGGAAGGAATTGGGCTGGCAAAAAGAAAAAGGAGAAATATCAATTTTAATATCCCCGATTTTCATTTCTATAAACTCTTTGCCTTCAAGAATCTCATAATCGTTTGTTACAGATGAATCTCCTGATAAATGTCTTCTTGCAAGAACTATTGAAGAAACATTCCCGGGCGTTTCTTTAACCATTTTAACCCACTCTTTTTCCCTGTTAAATGTATCTCCGTTAATTACAAGAATTACCATAATTTCACCGGTAAATTTACTTTCCCTTACTATTAAATACCTTAAAATACCTTTGTTTTTGCGTCTTGTGTAATATGGTATAGAGTAATTTCCGGCAAATTTTCTTACATCTTCTAAAAAACTACCAATCCAATTAGAGAATACAGGACACTCTTTTATATCAACTACCTTACTAAAATTTCCTTTTGGATGTAACCCGAGATTTTCTCCTTCAAATGAATATTCCATTTTATTGCGAAATCCATAAATTTTTGGGGATTCAATAATCTTAACATCATCAAAACCTGTAATTGAAACAAGTAAATTTTTTTTGTTTTCAATCTGTATATCATACGGTATATCCTGGGAACTGCATCCGCCGCATTCATTAAAATGTTGACATATTTTCATTGCACCATTTTCTCAAGCATAATTTTTGCTTTGTAATTTTTCGGGTCAAGTTTCAGTACAATATTAAATTCATACGCAGCTTTCTTTAACCTGCCTTGAAAATAATAGATATAGCCTAAATTAAAATGGGCGTCGGTAAGATTGGGATTTTTCTTTAAAGCTTGCTTATAATATTTAACTGCAAGATTCCGCTGCCCTATAGTATAGTAAATATTGCCAAGATTGTTATACGCACCTACAAGTGAACTATCCAGAGATATGGCTATTTCAAAACTTTTAATTGCATTTTTAAAATCCTTTTTTTTTGCCTGTTCCCATCCAAGTTCATAGTATGTAAGTGCCCTTTCAGGGTCCTTTTTTATTTTCTCATGTAACATTTTTTCGTTGTATTCTACCGATTTGTCAAAAAAATCTATTTCTCTTGCAAGTTTCTTTTGAGAAACAAGAGGTTCAACTGCAATTTTACCTTGAAATATCAAAAGAGCAAAAAATACAGATCCAAGTATTAATTTTTTATAATCTGCCTTGCAAATTTCTTTGGTCTGTTTTTCTTTTCTTAGGTCAAAAGAAATGCCCATTAACATAAATACCCAGATACTTGAAACTGCAAATCTCATATTTACTGAAACAAAGCTATGTATCAATATTGCTGTTACCCCGCATACTGCTCCTAAGTTAACTTTCTTTCGCTCGTAACTTTCACCCCTGTTCTTAAGCGCAGTATAGTAAAATATAATTAAAAACCAGATGTATAATCCGAAACCTGCTATTCCTGTTTCTGCAAGTAACTCAAGGAATTCATTGTGAGCATAGTTGACAATAAATTTCCCCTGTGGAAAAATTGCCAGTAGTTCTTTGGACGCATATGCAGGAAACTCTATGTGAAACCGGCCAAGACCAACTCCAAATACAGGCTTGGCAACAGTCATTTTAAGGGTATCCCTCCAGATAAGAAGCCTCTGGGTTTGTCTCATCCACTGGCTGCGCGAGAACCACCCGAATATTAAAAATAGAGCTATAAAAATAACAATTTTTTTACTACGAAAAATACCCAGAAAAACTATAGCGCAAGCCAGACCCAACCATGCGCCGCGAGTTCCTGTATAGTAAAGGGCAGTCAGCATTGGCAATAGTAAAACTAATTTCCATAATTTTTTATATCTATAGAATTCTGCAAAACATAATGGAATCAATCCAACAAGAAAAGATGCAAAAAAATTTGGATTTCCAAATGTTGCAAAAACTCTTCCCATCTTGGGAACTTGAATTCTCCCGATGCCGCCATACCGCTGTAATATGCCGTAAATACTGATTAAACTGCCCATAATAAAAAGTGCATTAATTAAAAAAGGCTTGTATTTTAACGGGAAGGTTTTATAAGCGATAAAAAATGCTAAACAGCTAAATACCATTCTCTGCCACTGGCTAAAAGCTATCACCCGGTTACCTGAAAAGACATAAAATAATGTAAATACTGTCAATAATAATATTAACGGGGATAAGACAGAATTCAAGATTGCATGGAGGTCTTCTTTAACTTTGAAGAACCATAAACCTAAAAGCGTAAGAATGGAAAGCTCCATTCCTATAAGTTTATACCGGGTATGTTTTACATCAATTAGAAATACTAACGAAAAAAAGAATACTATCCATACGGCAACAATAATAATATTGTTAATTTTTTCTATTTGTGGAACTGTTAATTCTTTCAAATTTTTGAATCCCCCTCTTTCCCCCTTTGAAAAAGGGGGATTTAGGGGGATTATTTAGTTTTTCGGTAAGATAAATACATTGGTCTGCCATTTCTTATAATATCAAAAACAACCCCTTTTTTCAGATCTGCTTTTTCAAAAGCATTTTTAAAATCAGCGGTTCCGTGTATTTTTGTTCTATTTAACTCTATAATAACATCTCCGATATGGAGGCCGATTTCATAACATTCTTTAGCTGGATCAATTTCAACTACTACAACTCCTTCGGAAACAGCAATGTTAAATTGGTTTTTAATAGTTTCATTAATACTGGTGACTTTAATACCCTTACATTCAGCCTCTCCATTATTATCTTGTTTCTTTTTTGAAATATCAGAAATTTCTGAAGGCCTTTCGCCAAGCTTAATTTCAAGAACTTTTTCCTGCCCGCTTCTTATAATGGTTAGTTTCACTTTAGTTCCAGGGGCACTATCTGATATCTTATTCTGTATATCTCTCGCATTTTTAATTTCAGCTTCATTAATACTGATTATTACATCTCCTCTTTTTATTCCACCTTTCCGGGCACCTGAACCTTCAATAACCTTATTTACAAGTACACCTTTAGTGTGTTGAAGTTCAAACTGTTGTTTTATAGCTTCGTCTATATCCTTTATCTCTACCCCGAGCCAGCCCCTGACAACTCTGCCTTTTTCTATAAGAGCCTTAAGAATTTTTTTTGCCTGGTTTATTGGTATGGCAAAACCTATACCTGAAAATACTCCTGTTGGAGCAAAAATAGCTGTATTTATGCCAATGACTTTTCCCTGCAGATTCAGAAGCGGCCCTCCTGAATTTCCCCTGTTTATTGCAGCGTCTGTCTGAAACATATCCCTGTAATTGCGGTTTTCAACATGAACATTCTGTCTTACCGCGCTTATAATTCCAGCAGTATAAGTTTGTTCTAACCCGAAAGGACTGCCTGCCGCCATTACCCAGTTGCCGGTTTTTACCATATCGGAATTTCCCATCTGGAGTGTGTTAAACTTTCTTAAAGATTTAATTTTAACTACTGCAAGATCCGTTTGTGGATCTTTTCCAATTATTTCAGCGTCATATTTTTTATCGTCATAAGTAGTAACCTTTATTTCTTTTGCATCTTTAATTACATGGTAATTAGTAATGGCATAGCCCTTTGAATCAACTATGAAACCTGAACCAGTACCTTCATAGCGGTATTTTTCTATTTCAGGTTTAGGTTGTTTTCTTCTTCGAGGTCTTCCAAAAAAATCATCAAAAAATTCCTCAAAAGGATCGCCAAAATAGAATTGATGAAACGGAGTTTGAACTTCTATAATATGTACTGCAGATATATTTACAAGCGCTGGCTTTGCCTTCTTTACTACTTGAGAAAATGAATTCTGGAGATTAGCTAAATTTTCAGATGGACTCTCCTGCTCTGTTTTATTTATACTTAAAACAGGTTTGCTGTCTGTAAAATTAAATACTTTTTCACCATAGTTCCCGAGTATTATGCCGCCAATTAAAATTACTAAAATTAATATTAAGCCTTTATTATTCATTTTCTACCTTCATTAGCCGAGCACACTTGTTCTAGCAAGCTCGGCCCATCTTAGAAATTAAGAAAATAGAAAATCCAGAGAAATTTAGAGATTATTTTTTCATAAAACTTAATTACTTAATCTCCTAATCTCTTAATCTCTATCCTATATTATTGTTTCCTGAGCGCAGGTATCTCTATAGCTCTGCCACTCCGGTTTGCGCCAAGAATATCTTTCTGCCTGTAACCAGGGGGAAGAATAACATCAATAATGTTTGTGTCGGAGGTAATTTTCTTACCACGAAACTCATCTGAATTATCACCTGTGTCAGATGCAACTTTTATTAATTTGCCATGAGCATCTGAAGCCATAATAATAGGAATAATTCCCCAGTTATCAATTGATGCTGCAATTAATTCTCTTGGTACAAAAATATTTATAGTTTTATCTACCGGACTTACACTGATTTCCGGTTCACCTATTTTTGTGCCTACAGTGTTATATACTGCTTTTTCCCACCCGTTTATTGATATGCAGTATTCCCATGCATCCGAGGACGCTGTATAAGCCTTTCTTCCTTCAAGAAGCGATGTCCTTCCTAAACCCGGTCCATGGTTTATGTCAATATAAATATCAACAATTGGCAAACTGAACCCGAGAGAAGCAAGGTATGGATTATCTATAGTAGAAAGTTCTATTGTCATTATTCTTTCATCATATTTTTCATCTACTTCAATCTTTCTTAAATCAAGATTACCTATGAAGTCCTTTAATTTTTCAGGATATTGGTAATCCCCGGGACCATAAATATCGCTGACAGGATCTATGTAAGAAATTATTCCCCTGGAGAGTTCAAAATCACAGGCAGTTACTGCAATATAATTATTTTCGGGAAAGATATTGCTGTCTGTGTAAATTTTGTAAAAAATTTTCTTTCCCGGTCTAACATCAAGATATTTAAAAGGTAATGAAAACTCCAGTATGCCGGTTGAATATCCAACCTCATAGTTTCCTGTCAGTGGTTCCCATGCTTCATTTCCAGTTGTTCTATAGATTATTGTTTTAGAGGGCACATCCTTTCGCCATATAATATCTAAATATATTGGATAATCCTGTATGTTATTAGTAGTGTCAGTATAGTTTCTTGGATAAAGTGCCGCTCTTGCAACATTCATATGACCTATATAAACGCCGGCAGTATTAACTTCATGCGTTGAGATTTTCAGCATATAGTAAATGTTATTTTCATCAAATCCACAATACATCCGGCTTAGATTTTTCCCGTCTATATTAACTTTAAGTGCTCCTTCCCATTCACCCGGAGAAATTTTTCCATCACAGTTTACTTTAACTAATGAAGTCATTTCTTTATCAACCTGGTATGGGTTAACGCGGGTTATACTTACAAAAAGGTCTACAGGCGGGGAAATTCCGATTTTTCTATAAATTTCTATTAAAGATTTTCTAAATATTCTGTCATATTGAGAATTGTCAAGATTATCACAAATTTCTCCTGCCTCGGCAACTAACAGTTTGTTCTGAATATCCATCCAGATATCAAGGCTGGCTCTCCCTGAATTTTTGTATTTATATATGACCTCACAGCTCTCTTTAAGAAATGTTTTAATCTTGTTTAATCCGGCACTGAAATCAATAGATGGCAACTTAAAAGTTGATGTACTTAATTTTACTAAATCATCATCAGTTGTTCTGCCAAATAATACTTTCATAAACTCATCGTACCCTATAAAATTCAGGTACTTATCCTGTAACAGTAAATCAATGTCATCAAAATCAGCAATTAAAACATGTGGCTCATTCTTCTTAGCTAAGTTATTTAAATGAGCACAAAGAGTTGATGAAGAATAGAAACTGCAGAAGTAATCATCTACATATAAAACCTGAGGGCTGGTTCTTATGTAATCTTCTGTCTCCTTTGAATTAACAGTAACCCATTTTATGTTGGTTTTTTTTAGTTGTTCTACAGCTTCTGAATTTAAGTATCCTGCTTTAGGAATAAATCCATCAGGGAATTTCTGTCTCCACATTTTATAGTTAACCATACTCTCTAATATCTGCACTTTGATTCTTTCTTTATCTAATATACCAATGTGGGCGTTACTGAGAGAAGTTGTTGCCTCGTCAATATTTTCCATGTCTAATACTGATTTTAAAAGCTGGTCAAAATCCTTAATTTTGGTCTTTAAAAAGTCAACAAGTTTATTTTTATCTTCTACTGTATATGTGGATTTCTCAACAAGATTTAAAATAAAGGAACCTTTACTCAGGTTGTCCCCCAGGTAACTTAAAGATTCCTTAATTTGTCCGGATAATATTGAATCAGTGCTATATTTTTCTTTAAGATAGTTAACCTGAGTTAAATTTAAGTCTTCAGGTTTTAATGTTATGAGCTGATTAAGTTGCGGACTGTTTTTAAGTCTTTTTACCACAGGACCTGAGATATTTATAACAAAAGGTGTTTTTGAATAATTTTCTTTAATAGATACTAATAAATCCCACCATTTGCTTAGTATCTTCTTATTAAATTGTTCTGTAAATGTGTGATGAATACTTGATACTACAAGAACCTGCTGCTTTCTGCGGGCAGGTTTTTCTTGAACTATCTGTATTTCAGGTTGCCTTTTTGCGCAGCCTGCTAAAATTAAAACAATTAATAAACTCTTAATTCTCAATTCCTAATCTCCCAGTCTCTTTCTTATCTGCCAATTCTATATTGTACTTTTTAAAATCCCCTGCATGAATTTCTATATTTTTTTCCCATCTTAAATAATTTTCTTTTATTAGCACTAAACTATAATTGCCGTTATCTTTTACAGATACAACTTCAAATTTGACAGGAGTTATACCTTTATAATAACCATTTACAAATACTTTTGCACCTGCTGGTGTTGAGACAATATTTAACTTTGCAGTTTCATTCAATGGCTCTTGAGCCTGCGTTTGCTCCTTCATAGTACCGGGTTTTAAATAAAAAAAATGTTTATACACAACAATGCCGGTTACGGCAACTACGGATAAATTTAAAATTAATATTACAAGCAGACAAGATTTTTTCATTTTATTCTGGGCAGTTGCTTAAATTATCAATATCCTCATCCGAAATCCCGTAAGCTTCATCGTTTTCCTTTTTTTCATCTGTAAATCCTCCCTTACTCCCCCCTTTAGTAAAGGGGGGAGGGGGATTTGATAATCCTTGAGAGGAAATATTTTTATTAATTTGATTTAATATCTGTTCCTGTTCTTTAAATCTATCTAAAATACCCCATAACTGGTCTTCTAATTTTAAATTTTTGTTTGTTCCTGCATCTATCTTATTTTTCATTTCCATTATAGCAGTCGCAATTTCTTCTTTATTTTTGTCAGTAGCTGGTTTTTTCCATACCATTATCCATAACAGAAAATTTAAAACTGCAAGACAGATTGATAATAATGCAAGAATTACAACAGGATCCATTTTATCTATTATTTCCATTGTCTTCTCCTACAACTTTATGATAACATTAATCCACAACATTTTAATTATTTTTATATTAATTATCAAATTATCAGACTCTGTGTTTTCTGATTACTATTGATCCGATAAAAGAGGTAACTAAAACACAAATTAAATATCCTGCACTGCCTAAAATTGCCTGATAAAACACCACATGAATAAATTCTGTATTTACAAGCTGAAAATATGAACTTATGTGGAGGCTCTTAATAAGTATATTTCCTAATGATATCCCCATATAAGCAACTATCAATGTATTTGCCATAGTAGATACAACATCTTTTCCAACAGCCATTCCATTAGTGTACAGACTTTTAATACTTATACCCGGATTGTGGAAGGTTATTTCCTGCATGGAAGATGCAACTGTAATGGCAACATCCATAATAACACCACTTGCTCCTATTATCAGAATGGCAAGTAAAAAATTTCTATAAAAGCATAAGGGTTTTTCATTGAAATAATTTAAGAGCTGGAACTCCTGTAAATAAAAGCCTGAAATATTTGCAATTTTGTATATAAAATAGCTGATAAAAAAGACTGAAATCAATCCTGATAATGCTCCGGCAATAGCTGTAAAACTTTTTTTGCTGAAACCTGCAATTGAAACTATGGTTAAAGTAACTAAAGCTACAACTGTCATAAGTGTATATAGTAAAAGTGAATAACCTGCTAAAATTTTAGGGATATATAAAAATTTAACTATTAAAATTGCAGCTACTAATGCAAGGAGAGAATAAATACTTCTTTTACCTCCAAGTAGCATTACTAAACTTACAAAAATAATGATTAAAATAATTACCACTGATGTTCTGTCATAGTCATCTATTAATACATTTTCCGGTTCATCACCATCAAAATAGCTTAAAATTACATTTGTCCTTTCTTCTTCTTTAATTATGGTGTAATTTTTTGCGTATACGACTTTTCCTCTGTGAAGGCCAGAGCCTATTACAACTTTCAGCATTCCGCTTTGATGAGGTGTGCTTTTCCTTAAAACTTTCAGTATTTCACCTCTTGCAAATGTTCTTGATGAGACTGCAATTTCATTGAGTGGATGAGCATGGAAAGCTGTATCTGGCCTTTCAGCCCAGCTATCCGCATAAACTGAAAAAGCAGTTGAACAAACGCAAATTATTATAATTAAAACTAACCTTTTCATTTTTTAAACAGCCTGCCTGAAATAAAAGCTGCTGACGGTACGGTTACAACAAGTGATATATTTACTACAAGTGCTGAAAGAATCAGCACAGAAAAAAAATCAAAATTTATAACCCTTATAAAGGGTATGCCGAGTATTTCGAACACAGCTATAAGCGGAAGCGAAACTCCAAGAAAAACAAGCATTAAGCTGTTAATCATAGTTGCTATAATATCCCTGCCTACTTTCATTCCTGATGAATAAAGAGATTGAGCTGAAATTTTTTTTACTGACATAGAAATTTCAAAGCATGAAGAAACAATTGACACTGCAATATCTACAACAGCACCCAGGCAGGTAATCATGACTCCTGCTGAGATAAGTCCCTTAAAATCCCATATGTTCCAATTTTCAAGATGGCGGGAAGCCACTAAAAGCATCCTTGAATCCCATGAAAACATACCGCTTAAATGCATTAAATCTATGAATACAGAAGTTAAAATTCCTGCTGTAGTTAAGCCTGCTAACGCGCCTGCTAAAGATGCTGTAAATTTTTTCCCGCCGCCAAATATGATCGCCACTGTAATTGCTATACCTGCACCTCCTAATATTAAAGTTGCCAGTACCGGCGGATAACCTCTTTTTAATATAGGTATTAAAACTAATACAATTGCGATGTTTAAAACAATGGTAAGAACAGCTCCAATTTTTTTAACGCCGGCAATAGCTAAAAACAACAGAAAAAAAATTAAACCTGCTAAATAAAGGCAGGGAGACCTGTAGTAACCCATAACCTGAGTTTCCATGAGGCGGCCTTTACTTTCAACAACCTTTAATACAATAGTATCCCCTGTATTAACATAAGTATTATATCCTTCATTGTCCCAGATATAATTTTCAATGTTTAACTTAAGATATCTGAAATCAGGGCCTAATATCTCAACTTTCAAAAGTTGTATTAAGGGTTTACCTTTATCAAATGCATTGTAAACCCCGTTAGAAATTACATCTTTATTACTTTCTTCTCTTCTTTTTACATTATCACCTGTGCCTTTTAAATTTCTAACGGGGTAAACACGGCATACTTTAGCTTTTACATATTTTTCACAAGGCCTCTTCATTGAGAGGTTTGTTAAACCTATCCGTGGAAGTATTATAAAAAAAGAAAACGCTAAAAATATTTTTATTAATTTTTTCACTCGTAAATAAATCCTTAAATTGAGCCCTAAAAAATGCATCCTTTAGGTCTCAATTATTTTCATCTCCTTTTGTGAGCCAAAGGCTCATGTCCGTTTCATCTTACAATGCGCTTAAACAGTATCTTTTTAAATCAAGTAAATAAGCCGGCCCTGCACATGTAACACCATAAAATACTGTCTCCTTATCAGGGAGTATAAACCTGTCTGCAGTAGCATTTACAAAAGTAGAACCTGTTACAAAAAGAAGATCTGCCCATATAATAAGTTCATCTGTTTTATCTTCTGTTTCTATCTTAACTTCGTTTATTATCTTATTTGCATTTTTGGGATCCATGTCCACAATTTTTGTTTTAAAATTTTCTGTTAAAACCTCTGAAAATCTTGGCTGATGTCCTACAAGAAGAATTTTATATCCTGAATAATTTTCAGCAATAAAGCTTTTCAGTTGTTCAGCGCATTTCAAAAGTCCTTCATCTTTACAGTGCAGGGTGTTTTCTACTAACATTAAATGCCTTAATACAGCATTTAATGCAGCAACAAATATTGCGCGCCTGAAATTATTCTTTAATTCCATATTGACAACTTCATATAACATTCCTTCATAATCTCCGTACATATCTGTAAAAGCAACTCCTTTTGAACCATTAAAATCTGCCTGAATTAACCTTTCTCTTCCTTTTACTAAAGGATAATCATCGTGAATTGGATTGCCTATTGATTCCTGCGGAGTTAATACTTTTGTTTTTATTTTTATAACAGTATTTTCAATTTTGTTTTCATTTAATATTTTCCTGAACTTTTCTCTCAATTTATCATATATTAACAACTTCATTTATCCTTCCTCCTTTTATTTTTATAATCATATCTCCGGGTAACTCTGCTTCAGATATATTATGTGTTACATATATAAATGTCAATGATAGATGATTTTTAAGCTCAATTATCTTTTTCAGGAATACTTCTTTAGTTTCCATATCTATATTTTTAAGCGGTTCATCTAAAAGAAGTATCCGTGGCTCAGGCAATACAGCTCTTATTAATGCTGCTTTCTGTTTTTCACCGCCGCTTAAATTCTTTGGATACCGGTTTAAAATCCTGTTTATTCCCATAATATCTATTAAATCATTTAATTTTTTAATGTTTACCGAATTAAATTTTTTTTGAACTTTATGGCCATATACCATATTGTCATATACACTAAAATGTGGAAAAAGATGGACATCCTGAAAGACATAACCGACATTTCTTTTTTGTGTCGGCAGTCCATTTACATATTTTCCATTAAAATACATCTCACCTTCATAATTAACTAACCCTGCAATTACATTTAAGAGAGTTGTCTTACCTGCGCCGTTTGGCCCGAGAACAATAGCTAAATTGCCATCATTTATTTTGAGGTCAACATCCTTTAGTATGAAATTACTTATACTCTTTAGTTTAATTTCCATTCTTGTGTAAACCTGCGTTCTAAATAAATAAAAAACCTCTCAAAGATAAAACACATTGCCGAGAGTATTAACAGCGCCACTATTATTATATCCATTCTTATCAAACTTTCTGCCCTCATCAGCATTGCGCCTATTCCTGTGGGAATAGCTACCATTTCAGCAGCAATAATCACCCTCCATGCCATCCCTGCCTCAAGCCTCAGCCCTGTAAATATGGAAGGAAGCGCAATCGGCAGTATTATATTGAAAAGTATCTTTTTTTTTGAGGCTCCGAGTGTCCGGGCGACTTTTATGTAATTCGGATTTACTTCTTTGATGCCTGTAATTGTATTGTAAAGCACAGGAAAAAATGAACAGATAAATATTATTATAACAGGAAGAATATTGCCGATTCCAACCCACAGCATTAAAACCGGCAGCCACCCTAAAGCAGGTATTGGTAATAATATACTGAAAATCGGATGAAATGTCTTTTCAATCAGTCTGTTTGACCCCATAATTACCCCTATAACTATGCCTGCTATGGAACCTGAAATAAAACCTGCAAGAACCCTGAATAAACTGGCCGAAAAATTTTTCAGTAATGCTCCTGAAACTACTAACCTGTAAAATGCTTTGACAACTTCAGTAAATGGCGGCAGCAGAGAGTTGTTGCCCATATTAAATCTAACCACAACTTCCCACAGAATCAAAAATATTATTATCGGAATAACAGCATTTAACTTCTTCATGTGTAAATCCCCCCTGACCCCCCTTTAGTAAAGGGGGAAAGGGGATTATCATTCCCTTTTGCTCCGGCTTGCCGGCATGTCCGTTTCATCTTATAAACCTGAAATCAATAAAATCATCTACATCAAAAGTTTTTTTGATATATCCAAATTCTCTACAGGTATCTATTGTTTTCTGAATTTCATTTTTATCCAGATCTATTGTATTTATCAGTTGCAGAGAAAGTGAATTCAATAAAGATGAATCTGTAATCTGTAAACTTGATACAGTATTAATCATTTTTGCAGGAAATATCTTTCCGCCTGTCATTCGCAGTTTTTCCGCTGCAATTGCAGCGGATCTTTCAGGATTTTTATTTATAAAATCTATTGCTTTCTTTGTAACATTAACTAATTTCCTTACTGTTTCCGGATGTTCTTTAATAAGTTCCTCCCTTACCACCAGCACACTGCCCTGCATATCAGGCCATAAATCCTCTGCCTTATGCAGAATTGTGAAACCGTGTTCCTCTGCCATACTCGGATACTGTTCACATATAAATCCTGCATCAATTTTACCTGCCTTAAGAGCGAGAAATTGCATTGGCGGATTCATCCTTAATACCTTTTTTATATCCGGATTCATCTTTTGAAGCAGAGCGTCCGAGGGACTGCCTTCACGCGCGCAGGCAATATTTTTTAAATCAGGAATATCAGGATTAACTACAAACCCGTACCCGTATTTATGGATACCGGCTACAACTTTGATGGGGACGCCTCCGTTAGCATAGGCATTTATAGCTGGAATCAGGCATATGTAGGCTGCGTCAATATCACCACGGGCTAAAGCTGCAGCAAGCGCCATTCCTGTTACATAACTTTCATAACTTGTAACATTCAAACCCGCATCTTTAAACCAGCCCATTTTACTTGATATGTGAGCGCAGGCAGAATGCGCGGTAAATTCCACTGCCACGTTTATTGTTTTTTCTTTTTTACAACCTGTAATTAATAAAGTAACAAAGTAACAAGCCAACAAAATAATAAAGTAACAAATTTTTCTGCTCATCTTACAAATGCTCCGATTAATCCGGCACCAATAATTATGAATGCGGGATTAAGTTTTCCTGAGAAAAAAAGCCCGAGAAATATAACAGCAAAAAGCACACTCTTAAATGAAGCCAGATTTTTTATCCCGATAAGTTTAAAAGCTACTGCAATAATCATTGCAAACATTGCAACCCTTACCATGTTAAATGCCCCTTTTACAGCCTGAACATCCTTGTATTCTTTATATAACATGGTAGCTCCGATTATCAAGAGTGCAGGGGGAAGAAAATTTCCTAAATTTGCCAGCAGAACTCCAGGAATTCCTGCTATCTTATATCCCACATAAGTGGCATATTTAATTGAGATAGCACCGGGGAATATTACTGTAATACCTAATATTTCTAAAAATTCCCCTTTAGTAAGCCACCCATGTTTCTGTACAACCTCATTTTCTATCAATGGGAGAAAAGAATATGCGCCGCCTACAGCGAAAAGACCTATCTTAAAAAAAGAAAAAAATAATTTAATTAAAATCATATTAATGGCTGCCTCCTTTAAGTATATCTACAGCATGTGGTATTAAATCTATAATTGCTTTTAGTGATTCTTTTGCGCCTTCGGGTGTTCCAGGGAGATTTATTATAAGAGTTTTATTCCTTATTCCTGATACCCCCCTTGAAAGTATTGCCCTTTTTGTTTTTTTTAATCCTTCGTGCCTCATTAATTCTGATAATCCGGGAGCAGTTTTCTGCACTACTTCAAGTGTTGCTTCAGGAGTAACATCATCCGGGCCAAGTCCTGTTCCGCCTGTAGTAAATACAATATCTGCTTGTAACTCATCTGAAAAATATTTTAATTTATTTTTAATTTTCTCTTTATCATCTGAAACTATATCAGGACTTAAAATTTCAAAAGTTTCAGACCTTAAGACACTTCTTATTTCTTTGCTGCTTGTATCAGTTTCATATGTTCGTGTACTTGACACAGTTAAAATTGCTACTCTAATCATTTCAACAGTAAATAGCTCCCAATAACCCATTTACATCGGTTTTGCCGCCTGTTTTTTTTATGAGTTTTATATCTGTAATTTTCATGGATTTATCCATTGGCTTAACCATATCGTATATATTTAAAAGTGTTACAGATACTGCTGTCAACGCCTCCATCTCAACGCCTGTTCTGTCAAATGACTTAATCTTTGAAATTACTCTTATTCCTTCCTTTTCTAATTTAAATTCTATATTACAATGGGTTATATTTATATTATGACACATTGGAATCAAAAACGGCGTTTTCTTTACTGCTATAACACCTGCCACCTTTGATAAAGCAAGAACATTTCCCTTAGGCCCTTCTTTTTTCATTACCTTGTTCAGGGTTTCTTTTTTCATTTTTATAAAGCCATTTGCCTCGGCAGTCCTTAAACTCTTTTCCTTTTCGGATATATCTATCATTCTCAGGTTCCCGTCTTTATCCCAGTGTGATAGTTTCATCTTATCCTCCTATATTTGACATAAGAAAATGGGGACGGTTTTGATAAACAAGGGAATGGTTTATCAGAACCATCCCTATTCTTTCAGAACCGTCCCCATTCTTTTTTAAAATTATATTTTTAAGACTCTCTTTTATTTTAGATTTATCCAGTTTAACATTATCTCCAAATAGACACAGTTTAATATCTCCGTTTGCTTTAATGCGAATCTTGTTACAATTTGCGCAAAATGGTTTGCTTATCGGAGTTATAAACCCGATTATACCTTTTTTTCCATTCATTTTATGATAACTTGCAACAGAGTTTTTATCCGGACAGGATTCAGTTTCAATAATATTTTTCTTTATTAAATATTCCCTGAGTCCTTCAAGCGAAATAAACTGTTGACTGGTTCCAACAAAATCCATTTTTTCAATAAAACGCGGTATTGCTCTAATTTCTAATGCAAAATTAATAATATCCATCACTTCATCTTCATTGAAATCTTTCATCAGTATAGTATTTAGCTTTATGTTATCTATGTTTATATTTTTTATATTATTTAAAACAGTATTTAAATCTCCGCCTCTGGTAAGCCATCTGTATTTTTCAGGATTTAATGTATCAAGACTTATATTTATCCCTTTGATTTTAAGTTTATTTATTCTTTTTATATCCAGACCTTTAATAGAGAGATTAGTAGTTATATAAAAACCGTCTAAATTAACATTTTCAAGAAATTCTAAAACTCCTTTTCTAACAAAAGGTTCGCCGCCTGTAAAACGAAACTTTTTTATACCCAGATCCTTTAATATGTCAATTAAATAATATATCTCTTCAAACCTGAGTATGTCAGAGTGCGGATACTTTTTTACCCCGGTTTCAGGCATACAGTATCTGCACCGCAGATTACACCTGTCAGTAAGTGATATTCTTACATAATTTAACATTTGCCAAATCCGCAATTAGGAAAATTACAAATATCACAGTGTCTGCAAAAACCTCCATATCCCATGTTTATAATATCTTTTTTTGTTATTCTTGTATCAGAAAATATATACGGAAGGAATAAATCTAAAACAGTAATATTGTAAAAAAGCGCACATGCAGGAACACCAAACACAGGAATTTCATTCAAATATCCAGCCATGAACATATTGCCGGGAAGCACAGGCGCGCCATATGATACCATTTTAACATTAGCATCTCTGATAGCTGTTTTTGTTACATCGTCAGGGTCAACAGACATACCGCCTGTAAGGATTATAAAATTACAACCTGAAGCCACTGATTTTAAAATTTCATTTTTTAACTTAATAGCATTATCACTTATAATTTTAAAATTATGTATGTTGCTTTTATACTTCCTGATTTTTTTCTCTATTACAGGGTGAAACCTGTCTTTTATTCTGTTAGATGCAACTTCACTTCCTGTAACAATCAGGCCCACCTTCTTTTCTTTAAATGGCGCAACTGAAATTATTGGGCAGGAACCATATTTTAAAGCTTTTTCTACATTTTTCTTTTTTACAGCAAGCGGGATAACCCGGATTCCTGCAATCCTGTCGTTTTTTTTTACAGGAATATGCGAATGTATGGTAGTTAGTACAATATCCGGTATGTGATTTATCATATTTACCATGCGTTTTTGGATTTTTACGAGACCATCTGTATTAGAAGAAAAAAGCACTTTACCTTCCGAAGGCTCTGAGGTTATTATATTTTCACCTGCAAATCTTTTAAACAGATTTGCAGCTTCATCCTCATGATATTCATTATCTGATATATCAAACACATAGATTTTTTCCTTACCTGAATCTTTTAATTTTTCAATATCTTTTTCCTCTATAATATGGCCATTTTTAAAAACCGGCCCTTTAAACTTTCCCGGTACTATAGAAGTAATATCGTGCATCAATACTTTGCCAACAGAATCTTCCACCCTTACAGTTTTTATATTATCTTTCATATTCTCTCATCCCGTCAAATTTTTTAGAGGCATACTCCTTTATGTCTCTTTCGAGTCTTCTGTAATCCTTTATTAATTTTTTTGCAAAATTGGTTAATACTGAACCTCCGCCAGTTTTCCCGCCTATAAATTTTTTTAAAATTTTTTGCCCGAACTTTTCTTCTAACTTTACAACCATATAGTGCGCCTTTGAATAGGACATATTCATATTATCTGAGGCTTTTTTAATAGAACCTGTTTTTTCTATATTTTCAAGCAGTTCAACAGGACCTTTTCCAAGGAATGGTTTTCTGTCTTTTTCCTTTATATAAATTTTTACATCTATTTCCATAATTCCCGCTATATTTTACATTACATAACGCTTTGTGTCAAAAACAAACTTTGTGTCAAACTGTAATTCCGATGTCAAAATCTACATTTTACATATATTTTACATTCTTTTCGCATGATTTTCATAAATACTTCGTATACTATTTAGTGAGAATGAGGAAGTAGTTAAAGTTTGGAAAATTTATTAGGAGGAAAAAATGATTGCTAAAAAGAAAGTGTTATTAGGTGTTCAGGTTGTATGTTTTTTATTTTTAACCACTCAGGTGTTTGCATACAGTGAGGCACCTGCACCTGGTACACCAGGCCCATTTGTGCAAACCCCCGCTCGTTCCGGATACAACGGGTGGGTGAAACCAAATAAAATAAATAAACAAACACGAGGAGGTTACTCAGGTAGTCCTTTGCATGTGGATACAGGAAGGATGAATCCAGGGAATCAGCAAAAAGATGGGTGGAAGAAACCACAGAAAATGGAAGAGTATAAAGAGAAAAGAGAAGAATTAAGGGAAGAGTATAAGGAGAAAAGAAAAGAATTAAGGGAAGAGTATAAAGAGGGAAGAAAAGGAATATGGGAAGAGTATAAAGAGGGAAGAAAAGGAATATGGGAAGAGTATAAAGAGGGAAGAGAAGAATTAAGAGAAAAGTATAAACAAAAAGAAATATCAAGGGAAGAGTATAAAGAGGGAAGAAAAGGAATATGGGAAGAGTATAAAGAGGGAAGAAAAGGAATATGGGAAGAGTATAAAGAGGAAAGAGAAGAAATAAGGGAAGAGTATAAAGAGGAAAGAGAAGAATTAAGGGAAGAGTATAAAGAGAAAAGAGAAGAATTAAGAGAAGAGTATAAAGAGAAACAAAAAGGATGGGGAAAACCAAAGAAGAAAAAGAAACAAACAGGATGGGGAAAACCAAAGAAGAAACAGAAAATGGAAGAGTATAAACAGAAATGGTCAGAAATAAGGGAAGAGTATAAAGAGGAAAGAGAAGAAATATTGGAAGAGTATAGAGAGGAAAGAAAAGAATTAAGGGAAGAGTATAAAGAGAAAAGAGGAGAATTAAGAGAAGAGTATAAACAAAAAGAAATATCAAGGGAAGAGTATAAGGAGAAAAGAAAAGAATTAAGGGAAGAGTATAAAGATGAAAGAAAAGAAATAAGGGAAGAGTATAAGGAGAAAAGAAAAGAAATAAGGAAAGAGTATAAAGAGAAAAGAGGAGAATTCAGAGAAGAGTATAAACAAAGACGACCAGGATGGAAAAAATCAATGGGAGAGTTAAAGCAGAAATTTGAAAAGATATGGAATGATTTTTGGCAGAAATTAGAAAAATTATGGAAAAGAGTATAAATAGAAAAAAGAATAGTATAGACAGAAAATAAAAGAAAAAAAAGTTAAATAAGAATGGGGACGGTTCTGGGAAGAATCGTCCCCATTCTTACATTTTACATATATTTCACATTCTTTTCGCATGATTTTCATAAATACTTAGTATACTATTAGTGACAATGAGGAAGTAGTTAAAGTTTGGAAAATTTATTAGGAGGAAAAAATGATTATTAAAAAGAAAGTTTTATTAGGTGTTCAGGTTGTATGTGTTTTATTTTTAACCACTCAGGTGTTTGCACTCCAAGCAGGGAATCCCAAAGATGAAGCAATAATAGCTGAAATGATAGCAGGAGGAGCTACGACAGCACCAGCACCAGGAGCTATATCTATATGGGCTAATGGAGGAAGAGGGTGGACAAAACCAAATAATATGAATAAACAAACACGAGG
>JAIVZN010000006.1:0-33859 GCA_048634875.1 Deltaproteobacteria bacterium
GGTTTCCAGTTAAATTTTCTGAAAAGCTTTTTTGCGGCAATATCAAGAATTTCTTTTAAATAAATACCTGATATCTTATCCTTACCTGTACACCGTATTACAAAATAATCGGATTTTATTTCCTCAAAATTTTCAGTTATCGGTATAATTTTTTCCACTAATTTTAACCAGTGGGTGTATTTCACAGGGGATTGCTTAAAATATTTTTGCGCTTCTTTATAATCTCCTGAATAAAATTTGTACAGGCCTGAAATATGATATTGAGGAGTCTCCATACTTTCAATGACTTTTTTTGCTTCATCCATCTGCCAGCTAAAAATAAGTTTTTCCACATTTTCAGCCTGTAAAGGAAGGAATATTAAACTTAAATAAGATAGAACAATTGATAGTATTTTCATTTATAAAATTCTAACTTTTTTGTGACCTTATTTCAAATTTTTGGTTCTTTCGTATTTAATGTGCATTGTCAGGGTCCGGAAAATGAATTTGTTCGTTCCATAGTACTAAAAGTACTAAAGTCACTCAAAATACATTTTCTGGACCCATTTGGACACAACTTTCAGACGGTATCTGCGCAATATTTAAGAAAGAACCTTTTTTTTGCGGTTTTCAACAGGAAGAACAAATTATCAGAATTGTCCTTATCAAAGGCAAGTGTACCATTTATTACATTATCTTTTTAACATTTACTGCTTTTAGTCCTCTGTCACCTTCTTCTGAATCAAATTCCACTTTGTCACCTTCCTGTAATGTTCCTGATTCAATATCATTTTTGTGAACAAACAGGTCTTTGCTTTTATCTTCCGGTTCTATAAAACCAAAATTCTTACCTTGATTAAAAAATTTTACTGTACCTTTCATAACAATAGCCTCCTTTTTAGCTATATTTCATCAATAAAAACATCATACAACATTAGGCATTATATCAAATAATAAATAGAGGTCAAGTATATTATGAGTTGAGCGGAACACAGATTGCGGATGTTACGGGAAAGATGGCATTCTTAAAGCAATTTTCTTGAGGAGATTTAGATCCTTCAAAAAGGAGAAAATGGTTTGCAGCGCTGGGCAGGATTTGCAGATACCATGAAGATTATATATATTACTGTTAAATTAGATAAAAGAAGTTAAAGAGGCGAAGTATAAATTGATTCAAAAAAGAATATTTAAAATATTATCAGTGATATTGCTGATTTTTATTTGCGGTGTCACCGGGTATATAATAATTGAAAAGTGGACATTTCTTGATTCACTTTATATGACTGTTATTACATTGACCACGGTTGGATTTATGGAGGTGCAGCCACTATCGCCTGCTGGCAGATTATTTACAGTAATTATCCTCATAACAGGATTTAGTGTAATACTTTATGGGTTTGGGGTTGTCACTGCTTTTTTTGTAGAGGGCGAATTAATGGGGATATTGAGGAGGAGAAGAATGAAAAAAGAAATTTCAAAACTTAATCAACATTATATAATATGCGGTGCCGGGAATATGGGAAGATATGTCATAGATGAATTTATCAAGACAGAAAATCCGTTTGTTGTTGTTGAAAAAGATGTAGATGAAGTTCAATTATTGCAGGAAAGGTTCAAAAATATTTTGTATGTTGAAGGGGATGCTTCATCAGATGCGGCACTCAAGAATGCCGGGATTGAGAAAGCAAGCGGAGTTATTACGACATTCTCTTCTGATAAGGACAACCTGTTTGTGGTTTTGACTGCAAGAAGCATTAATTCAGATTTAAGAATTGTCGCAAGGTGTATTGAAGATGAGTCAAGGCGTAAGCTTCAGACTGCCGGCGCTAATGCAATTGTATCTGCTAATTCAATTGGAGGAATGAGAATAGCATCGGAAATGTTAAGGCCTACGGTGGTGTCATTTTTAGATGTGATGCTTAGAGGGAAGGATGAAGCGCTGAGAGTAGAAGAAGCGCTGATAAAGCAGGGCTCAAAAATTGACAACCTGATCATAGAAGAAGCGGGTATTCTTAAAAATATCGGGCTTATAATAATAGCTGTCAAGGATGGAAAAACAGGCCAGTATATCTACAATCCATGTTCGGATTTCAGGTTGAAATCAGGAGATACGCTTATTGTAATAGGCAGAGTAGAGCAGATTAGAAAATTAAGAGAATGCACAGGTAATTAACATATTGACAGAAAGTTTCTCAAAAATTTTAATCCTGTATCGCTGCTTTTTTCAGGATGAAACTGCACACCCCAGATATTTCCTGCTTTTACTGCTGAAGTAAAAGTAATTCCATAATCTGTAGTTCCGGCAGCGGCATTGCTGTCTTTGGGTATAGCGTAGTATGAATGGTCAAAATAAAAATATGAATTATCTGAAATCCCATCAAAAATTTGATTTTTGATTTTTACCTGATTCCAGCCCATATGCGGGATTTTAACATTCCGTGAAAATTTCTTTACCACTCCATCAATAATCCCAAAACCGGCAGTTTGTCCGTGTTCATAACTTTCATTAAAAAGCACCTGCATTCCAAGACATATTCCAAGGTATGGCTTCTGTGACCTTAAATAATTTTTTAAGCAGTCTAACAGGTCAAGGTTTTTAATATTTTCCATAGCTTTTTGAAATGCTCCAACTCCAGGAAGTACAATCCCGCTTGCTTTTTGTATATCTTCCGGTTTTGAAGAAACCATGACTTCTGCTCCTGCCTTTTCAATGGCGCGGCTCACACTTCTTATATTACCCAGTCCATAATCAATTACTAATATCATAATTTGCTTTTATCATATAAAATTTGAAATTTCAAGCATATTTATTTATGATAGTCATATTATGATGAGATCACTCAGAAAACATATGAAGAAGATAATGTGGGCAATAGCTGCTATGTTCATTGGCGGTATATTTTTCTGGTATGGAAGCGGCAGTAGAGTTATGGATGCTGTTGCTCATGTTAACAAGTCAAAAATAGAATTAAAAGAATATAATAAAAGAGTTACACAGCAATTGAGAAGGGAAAGAGAAAGGCAGGAGAAAGAATTAAGCGACGAGCATATATTTCAAATAAGAAGGCAGATATTAAGTTCCATGATTACCCAGGAGGTTCTTTACCAGGAATCTAAAAGATTGGGAATAGTTGTAATTGAAGAAGAAGTTATAAATACCATACACAACCTTCCACAATTTCAGCAGGATGGAAAATTTAACTTTAGCCTGTATATTCAGACACTTAGATATTCGGTTGGCGCAACCGCGGATGAATTTGAAATCTTTATAAGAAAAAGTATTGCTAATAGAAAACTTGAAAGACTGATACTTTCGTCTGCAAAAGTCACTAAGCCGGAACTCCGAATACATTATTTAGATAAATATGGAAATTTAGATGGTTTTGATGAAAAAAAAGAAGAATTCAAAAATGATATTCTTCAAAATAAAAGAACCGCTTTCTATAGAAACTGGTTGAATGACCTGCAGCAAAATACAAAAATTAAAGTTAACGCGGAACTTGCAGGACTCATAAAATAAATTTACCCGATCTTTTTAAGAAACTTTCTTACAACTTCAACTGGAAATCCAACTACATTTGTGTAACTGCCTTTTATCCATTTAATATATTTATCATCCATACCCTGTATTGCATATCCTCCTGCTTTATCAAGGTGTTTATTTTTAAATGCTTCAATTTCTCTGTCAGTAAGTTTCTTCATTTTCAGCAGAGTTGTTTCAACTTTTTCATATTTTTTCCCGGTAGTTAGATTTTTAATTATAACTGCGGTATGTACCTTCTGTTGATTTCCACTTAAAGTTTGAAGCATATATTTTGCTTCCTGTGAATTTGCAGGTTTAACAAATATTTTCCCATTGACTTCCACTATTGTATCAGATGATATCACACAACCGGGAGGGGATAACTTCTTACACACGGATTCCATTTTTTTTCTTGCTTGTTTTAACGAAAATTCCAGTGGATTTTCATCATCTTTTGGCCGATCCTCCACTGTATCCGGAGAAACTACTATCAATGGCAATCCAGCCTTGCGCAGGATACTTATTCTTCTTGGAGAGTTTGAAGCAAGAAAGATGCGTCTCAGGGAAAATTCAGCTATTTTTGGAACTATATTCAGTGTAAGATATCCATTAATCATACCTGTAATAACAGAGGAACAAAGAAGCAGCGGCAATAAAAAAATTATACCTCCATGTTTGATGAACAGTAAATATGCAACAGTTAGTTGTGCGAGATTATGGGTTACTGCCCCGATTATACTTATCCCGACAGGACTGATTTTTCCGAGCGGCCGGTAGATTGCTATCATTATTAAACACGCTATTAGTGCGCCGCTAAAACTCAAATAAAATGCCGGAGATAAAAATGTTCCAAGTAATATTGAACTTAAGATTACCCTGCCAACAGCAACTTTAACAGCAAAATTTTTTCCCATGGTAATTAATCCAGCTAATGTAACCATATTTGCAAGTCCAAGTTTTAATCCTAAAATAGGATGCGGAATAAACCACTCTGCCATGTTTACTGCAGAAGCAGTTGCTATAAAAATAGCGAGAAAAGTAATGTTACCTCGTAATAGCATCTACAAAATTTTTATTTTTTTTACCTTTTAATTGGACTTGTAATTTAAGAGGCACGCAGATTATTGATTGATAACTTTCAGTAATCCATCCCTGATTTTCACAAATCTTTTTTTGGCAATCACTTTTAATAACTCTGACACTGCGGTCATTAACTTCAAGAATCCAGCTTTTATCTCCATTTTTTACCTCAATTATTCTTTCATCAGGCAGGTCAAGTGAAAAAATATTGTTTCCTGATTTTTTTATTACTAAAATCTGCGCAGAACCTTTAGAATTAATTTTTAAATTAATGCTTAAAGCTAAAAAAAGAACAACAAGGATTATGCAGATATCACTCTTTGTCATTCCAGTAACTTTATCTTGAGACCATCTGAAGAATATTTTTCATCCTTTGAAATCATGATACATTTATAACCAAGAGCCTCTATTTTATTTATGCCACTTTTACCTGAAATAAAAAGAGCTGTAGCAAAACCATCAGCAGCAGAACAATTATCTGCAATAACTGTAACACTGTTAAAACCACTCTCAGCAGGGTAGCCTGTGTCAGGATTAATTATATGGTGGTATTTCTTTGATTTATGGATAAAATAATTCTCATAGTCACCGGATGTTGCTACTGTCTTATTTTTCAATTTTACAACTGCTGTCAGTCCATTAGTATACGGGCTTTTTATTCCTATGTTCCAGGTCCTGTTACCCCATACTTTGAGATCCCCCCCTGCATCAACAATACCTTCTTTTACGCCTGTAGTTTGTAAAAACTCAACTACTTTATCAACTATCCATCCTTTTCCAACTCCGCCGAAATCAAATACCATATTTTCGGGAACTATAACATTGTGTGAAGACACTTGAATTTTTCCCCACCCTGTATTTTTTAAGGCTTCTTTTATTTCTGATTCTTCAGGTAGCCGCCAGTTATTTCCATACATGCCCCATACTTTAGTTACAGGATAAATAGTCGGGTCGTATTTACCTGAAGTCTTTTCTGCTATCTTTAATGCCAGCCTGATAAGATTATCCAGCGCTTTGTTAATGTTGGCTTTTCCCCTGTTTGAGGTTATGATATTATCCCATTTTTCAAAAATGAAAAAACTATCTTCAATAAATTTTTTTTCTGTATTAGATGGAACTGTAATTGTTACATATGTATTCATATAAAAGCGGGTATAGTTTTTAGTTCTTTCCGGTTTTGTTGAACACCCGCTGCTTGCGGCAAACACAATAAGCATTATGAAGATAATTTTATTCATAATTCTATAATACCAAAATTGATAAGCAATTGAAAATTATGTAAAATATTTCCGGCGGAAATGTAGTTGCCTGATCCCCTGATCAAGTCAGAGGACATGTTTATCAGGCTGTGTAGTGGCCGAGCTTGCTCGGTTGAAATAATTTGTATTGGGCAAAAGCAAGCTTTGCCGATACAACCGATAAAAAGGTTCTTTCGTATTTAATGTGCATTTTCACTTTAACTTTCAGACGATATCTGCACAATATTTACGAAAGACCCAATAAAAATAAGAGGTATTTAAAATGTTAGCAAAACGAATAATTGTTTGTCTGGATGTAAAGGACGGGAGAGTTGTAAAGGGTGTAGAATTTGTGAATTTAAAAGACGCCGGCGACCCTGTTGAGGCAGGCGAAAGGTACAGTAATGAGGGTGCGGATGAACTGGTTTTCCTTGATATTACAGCAGCTCCTGAGAAAAGGAAAACGCAAATAGACCTCGTGAAGAGAACAGCAAACAGGGTTTTTATACCCCTTACTGTTGGCGGCGGAATAGAAACAGTAGATGATATTAGCGCATTATTGAAGGCGGGCGCTGATAAAATTTCTATAAATACTAAAGCAGTGGAAGACACCGGGCTTTTAAGAAACTCTTCCAGGGAGTTCGGGTCCCAGTGTATTGTATGTGCAATTGACGCAAAAAAAATGCCTGATGGAGATAAATGGGAAGTTTATACATATGGAGGACGGAAACCGACAGGGATAGATGTTTTAGAGTGGGCAAAAAAAGTTGAAGATCTGGGAGTAGGCGAAATATTATTGACAAGTATGGATGCTGATGGTACTCAGGATGGTTATGATATTGAACTTACGCGCAGAGTATCAGAAACAGTTAATATCCCGGTGATTGCATCAGGCGGAGCCGGCAATCTTGACCATCTTGTTGAGGTTTTAAAAGAAGGTAAGGCTGACGCAGTTCTTGCTGCTTCAATTTTTCATTATAGAAAATACACTATACCCCAGACCAAACAATACCTGTCTGAACATGGAATTACTGTCAGGATTTAATTTCTTTTAAAAATTCTTTTATTTTTTCAAGTCCTCTGACGAGCTCTTCCATCCCGATTGCATAAGATATTCTTATGTAAGAAGGAGCGCCAAAACCTTCTCCCGGAACAAGCGCCACAAATTTTTCATTAAGAATTTTTTCAGCAAATTTGTATGATGATGTGATTTCCCCGCCAAGGTACTCTCCTATATATGGGAAAATATAAAAGGCGCCTGCAGGTTTGGTTACTTTTATTCGGGATATTAAATTTAGTTCGTTGTAGATATAATCTCTTCTTTTCTTGAATTCTTTTGCCATTTTCCTGATAGCTTCAGTTCCTTCCGGAGAGGTCAATGCCTTAACAGCGCCAGCCTGCGCAAATGTAGTGGGGTTAGAAGTTGAATGTGATTGAAGTTTCCTGCATGCTTTAATTATTTCAGCATTACCTGCTGCGTAACCTATCCTCCACCCTGTCATGGAGTAGGCTTTAGAAACACCGTTTACTATAATTGTTTTTTCTTTTAATTTACCGGAAATTTGAGCAATAGAATGAAATTCTCCATCATAAACTAAATGCTCATAAATCTCATCTGATATAACTAATAAATCATTTTTAAGAATTATTTCTGACAGGGTTTCAAGTTCTTTTGGTGTATATAATGCTCCGGTCGGATTGGATGGAGAGTTTAAAATCAGCAATTTTGTATTTTTACTTAGATGATTTTTAAGAATTTCAGGGGTTAATTTAAAGGAACTATTTCTCAAACAGTCTGCTATTACAGGAGTTGCTCCTGAAGCTTTTACCATCTCAGGATAAGATACCCAGTATGGAGAAGGAATAATTACTTCATCGCCTTTTTCTGCAAGACACATAATAAGATTAAAAAGAGAGTGTTTTGCTCCACAATTTACCATTATCTGGTCAATTGAATATGATAAGCCGTTTTCTTTCTTAAATTTTTGTGCTATAGCTTTTTTTAACTGAAGAGTCCCATCTGCCGGGGTATATTTTGTTTCCCCTTTTTTTATTGCATCTATTGCAGCTTGTTTTATAAAGTCAGGAGTGTCAAAGTCAGGCTCTCCTGCTCCGAAGTTTATAACATCTATACCATCTTTTTTTAACTGTTTAGCTTTTGCTGTGATAGCTAATGTTGACGAAAACTGTAATTTTTTTGAAAGCTCTGATAACATAATAAAGTATTTTAAAAAAAAACAGAAAAAATGCAAATAGAATTCAATCTTGACATTATATACATTTTTATCATATGATAAAATATGGTTCTTTTTTAAGTATTGTGCAGATACCGCCTGAAAGTTGTTTTAAGTTGCAAAAGGTATTTCTTTGTTCCGATAGTTTCTCAAAATACTTTTGCAACATAAATAAGAAAGAGCCTAAAATATATGTTTGAAAGAAGTGTTTGTTTTTCATGTATTTTAAAATTGACAATACTCTTCTTTAATCAAAAAGAGACGGAAGAGGTAAAATAACAGTAAAGGAATAAAGTTAGAAAGGAGTTTAAAAATGGTTTCTAAAAATGAACATCCCCAAAAAGTATTAAAATTTACTGTCTTAATTTTCTGTTTTATCTGTCTTATTATTTTGAGGCAGTTATTTGGCCAGTTCGGGATTTCTTTAGGTTATTTATATTTTGTATTAATTTTGCTTAGCGGTTACTGGTTTGGCATGACCGGCGGTTTAATAACAGCAGTAATCACATTCCTGATTTTTATTGTAGAATTACAGGTTTTAAAGTTATTTCCATTTAGAGATTTAGTAATAAAAGGTGTCTATTTAAGATTCTTTGCTTATCTCTTAGGTGGATTAGGTACAGGTTATTTTACCAAAATTATGAAGAAAATGAAAAGCAGGTTAAAATCACTGCAATTTTATGATTCCCAAACTGGCTGCTTGAATTTTGTACATATAATATATTCCTTAGGAAAAGAGATTGAAAACAGCAAAAGTAAAAATAAGGAATTTGCGTTAGTTCTTATTGATATTGATAATTTTAAAGAAATAAATAAAACATACGGTTATCTTGCAGGAAATGATATCCTTAAAAAATTTGTTAATGTAGTCAAGAGTAATTTGAGAAATATTGATTTGATAGGCAGGTATGGAGGCGACAAATTCTTGATTATTTTTCCAGGAGCTACAACACAACAGGTTTCTACTGTTATAAAAAGTATTAAGAGTAAAATTGAACAGAAGAAGATAGTAACCCAATACATACAGGGGAGAGAAGGAATTTTAGTAAACTTTAATACTGGAATTGTAAGTTTTCCACAACAGGGAAAAAATCCAGAAGATTTGTTACGCTCTGTAGTTGACGCCCTTTTCCTGTCAAAGTAGAACAATGCATTGTTCATGACCCCATTGTCACAAGACCTGCATCTAAATTAAATCCTGTAGACAGACTCCATGAAGTATGAATAATGAGTGGGAAGTTGAAAGATGAGACTGGGAGACTGGAGTGATAGTGAAAAGACAGAATAATATGCAAAAAATAATATTATTTTTATATATTGTAACATTAAATGCAGTATCAGGGTTTTCTTATATAAAACTCCCTGATGTTGTTGTAGTGGGTTCAAGAACTGGCGGAGAAGCTGCAAGAGATGTGCAGATTTATACCTCGCTTGATTTTTTGAATATATGTCCTGCAACAATTGACAGTATAATTGAAATTTTTTCCTCTCTATATGTAATGAACAGAGGACCGCGGGGAGTACAGCAGGATATCAATATTTCAGGCTCCGGTTACGAGCAGACACTTATTCTGTTTGATGGTATTCCTGTTAATGACCCGCAAACAGGACACTTTAATATGAATATTCCTGTTTCACCTATAGCAATTAAACGGGTTGAAGTGTTAACAGGTCACGGTTCTGTAAGTCACGGTTCAGGAGCAATGGGAGGAGTCATTAATATAGTTCCGGGACAGACATCTTCAGGAAGTAAGTTATTAATATATGGCGGGAGTTATTCAACTTTTGGCGGCGAGCTTGTTTCCAGTCAAGAAAGGAATGGAGCAAAAAACCTGCTTTCACTTTCTATGAGAAAAACAGGCAACTATCATCCTCAAACCGATTCATTGATTTTCAGTCTCTTTAATATGTCTCAATATAAAGGGCTTAAATTCAGCGCTGGCTATATGAATAAGGAATTTGGAGCTTATGATTTCTATACTCCTGACTGGTAAATGCCGTCAAGAGAATGGAACGAAGCATTTTTATTAACATCTTCATACAGAAAAGAAATTTCTGATTTTATTTTAACTCCGGCTTTCATGTGGAGGAGGCACATAGATAAATATGTATTAAAAGCAGACAACCCTGATTTCTATAAGAATAATCACACGAATGATCTTATTGCAACACTTATAAATTTAAGATATAAAAATCTTGCCCTCGGGTTTGAGACCAGAGATGAATATCTTGATTCTTCAGGCATGGGAAAACATTACAGGCAGATTCTTTCTTATTTTGGAGAATACACTTATAAACCTCATACCAGTATTTTATTTTCAGCAGGAGCAAGATATGAGGGGATATTTATCCCGCGCTTATCACTCGGCTGGTGGATTAATGAAAACATTAAATTAAGGTCTGCGTGGGGGAAATCTTTCCGAAGGCCAACTTTTACAGACCTGTATTATATTTCTTCTGCAAACTTTGGTAATGAAAATTTAAAACTTGAAAAGGCAGAAAATTTTGAGATTGGATTTGACCTGAAGTTTTCAGATAAATTGAAATTTAAAACTACCTTGTTTTACAGAAAATTTAAAGACTTAATTGACTGGGCAGGAGACACAGAAGAAGGACCATGGAGAGCAGGGAACAGGGGAAAGCAGGATTTAAATGGTATTAATACAAATATAGAATACAATTTTAATTCTGTTAAATATACACTTGGTTATTCATATGTGGATATTAAAAAGGATACAGATTACTATTCTAAATATGCTCTTAAATATTTAAGACACAGGATAAGTTTTTTAGCTGAAATTTATCTGTTTGCCGGAGTTTCTTTTAATATATCCGGAGAATGGGGTATCCCGGTACAAAGAGCCGAAGAAAGCTTTGGAAAAATGAATTGCGTATTAAAGAAAAATTTTGATGAGGTTGAAGTATTTTTAAAAATAGAAAATATCGGGAATTCTAAATACAGTGATTTTTCAGGGATCCCAGTACCCGGAAGATGGATTACAGCAGGTATTAACTGGTAGAACTTTTTCGAAAAAAGTATTGACTTTATGAAAAAAATTTGTAAAAACTTAACTAAATGAATTTAAAAACGAAATTAAGCACTTTTACGCTTTTTATAATAATCTTAGTTATTATTATGATAAGTTATTCTTTATTTGTTTATGAGAAAAAAAACCGTATTGAAGATATAAAGAATCAACAAAAGGCAATATTTACAAATTTTTATAACCTTACCAGAGAAGCTCTTTTATTGCATGATGAACTGCTGCTTTATCATAATATGAGAGCTTTAAAAAATTCCTATCAGGGTATTAAATACATAAATTTTATAAGTCCCGGCGGAAGGATTATTCATACTGATAGAAATGGTTATCATAGAGCAGGCAGTAAACGAAACATAGGTAACAAGATAATTGAGGAATATACTTCTGAACACAATAAAGAAGTTATAGAAATATCTGCCCCTGTTTATCTTGAGAAGGAGAGAATAGGTGTTGGCCAGATAGGATTTTCCCAGACAGATTACAATAAATACATAGCAAGAACCTTAAATGAAACTAAAAAGCGAATATTTTTAATATCATTGGCGGCGCTTTTATTTGGTCTGGTTTGTTCTTTAATATTATCAAGATCAATTGCTGTCCCCATAAAAAAGTTAGCTGTTGGAGCAAATGCTATCGGGGAAGGAGAACTTTCTACCAGGATAGATATTAATTCAAAGGATGAATTAGGAATGTTAGCATATGAGTTTAACCAGATGGTTGAAAAATTAGCTGAATTAGATGAAGCTAAGGATGACTTTATAAATGCGGTTTCACACGAATTACGCACCCCGCTTTCTGCAATTGAAGGTTATATTGACTTTCTTGTGGAAGGGGGAAAATCAATAACATTCCAGAAGCGTGAAAAGGCACTTAGAATTATGAAAGGCAGTTCTCGAAGATTATCGAAATTTATAAATGACATTTTAGATATTGCGAGTATTAAGGCAGCAAAAATGTCTTTTGATATAGAGGCAAATGATTTAAGAGAAATTATAGATAGAATAGTTAAATTATTGAATTCTGTTGCTGAAAAAAAGAAGATAGAAATTGATATAAAGATAAAAGAAGATTTACCTTTAGTTTTAGCAGATGGGGTCAGGATAAATCAGGTCTTAACAAATCTTATCGGCAACGCATTGAAATTTACTCCTGAAAACGGTAATATTATAGTTGGGGCCGAAAGAAAGGATGAGCGTTTTGTTACTGTTTTTGTCAGAGATACCGGACCTGGTATTGCAGAGGAAGATTTATGTAGAATATTCAAGCAGTTTGAGCAGGCACAAACTGTAAGGAACTTACAGGGTCCTAAAGGAACAGGATTAGGTTTGGCAATTGCAGAAGGGATAGTAAAATCACATGGCGGTAAAATATGGGTGGAAAGTAAATTAGGAAAGGGCACAACTTTTTATTTTACCCTTCCTATTGTGAGTGTTGATGATGTATAAGAAAGTTTTAGTAATAGGTCATAATCCGGATATTATACTGTTAGATATCTTAAATCCTGATAAGGACGGATTTGAGACTTTAATAAGCAGAATTAACAGTTTAAGGGAAAAGACAATTGGAAAAAGAACGGCAAACTGAAGAATTTGTAAAAGCGAAAGTGCTGATAGCAGATGATGAAGAAATCATTCGCGAGCTTGTAAAAGATGTTTTAGAGAATGAAGGTTATGAATTAATTGTTGCTTGTGATGGTAAAGAAGCCCTTGCAAAAGTATATGCAGAGACTCCTGATATATTAATCCTTGATGTGAAGATGCCATATTTAAATGGTCTTGAAGTTTGTCAAAAAATTCGGGCA
Organism: Deltaproteobacteria bacterium; assembly: GCA_048634875.1. Lineage (GTDB taxonomy): Bacteria > CG03 > SLGR01 > SLGR01 > JBDRKX01 > JAIVZN01. The sequence goes on from JAIVZN010000006.1 coordinate 12,900, forward strand.
GATGCTTTAATGAGTAATTTACCTATAATTGTGTTAACTGCAAAAAAGACGGAAAAAGATGAGGTGGAAGGGCTTGAACTTGGAGTTGATGATTATTTAACAAAGCCTTTTAAACCGGCTATACTTTTAGCAAGGGTAAAAGCAGCTTTTTTAAGAATTCATCAGGGTTTGGATGTAAACCCTTTGACTTATCTGCCTGGGAATACCAGTATTGCAAGGAATATAGAAAGACGATTAAAGACAAAAGAGAATTTTGCCGTACTCTATATAGATATAGACAGATTTAAAGCATATAATGATTATTATGGATTTCATAAAGGCGATGAGGTTATTAAAGCCACAGCACGGATACTTGTTGATGCAGTAAAGAAGGAAAATCATACAGGAGGGTTCATTGGTCATATTGGCGGAGATGATTATATCTGCATAGTTGATGATAATAAGATTGACATTATATGTGAAGAAATTATTAAGAAATTTGACAGTATTATTTTAGATTTTTATGATGAAGAAGTCAAAGAAAAAGGTTACATTACCGTAGAGAACAGGAGTGGAGAATTAGAAAGGTTTTCACTAATGGCTTTATCGATAGGCGTTGTCACTACCCCAAAAAAGGGTTTTTCTCACATAGGTGAAATATCAAAAATGGGGGCAGAGTTAAAAAAATATGCTAAAAAGAACGAAAAAAGTAATTATGTATTAGATCGTAGAATGTAATAAAATGAAAAAAAAGATATTAGTTGTAGATGATGAAAGATCAATAAGAGAGGTAGTCAAGGATATTCTTGAAAATGAAGGATATCATGTACTTATAGGTATAAATAGTGAAGAAGCTATAAGGAAATCTATAGCCCTTGTCCCTGATTTAATAATTTTAGATTTAGGGATACCTACAATTGGCGGTCTGGAAGTTTGCCGGATTTTAAGAAAAGAAACAAATACCATGACCATTCCAATAATAATATTAACTGCCCGTTCCAGGGAAGTAGATAAAATTATTGGGCTGGAAATGGGCGCCGACGACTATGTAACAAAACCTTTTAACAAAGGAGAATTTGTCGCAAGAGTAAAAGCAGTGCTCCGGCGGGTAAAATATAAAGAGAATGAAGACGATGTTTTAAGAATTTGTAACATTACCATTGATAAAGTTGCCCATATTGTAGAAGTAAAAGAAAAAAAAATAGATTTAAGGCCAAAAGAATTTCATCTGCTGTACCTCTTAATGAAAAAAGCAGGCACAGTGTTGTCCAGGGATTATCTATGTGAGAGTATTCTTGGTTATGAGTATTTTGGTTCTTCAAGGGCAATAGATGCTCATGTAAAAAATTTAAGAAAAACACTTGGTAAAGAAGGCGACATTATAAAAACTATAAGAAGCGTGGGATATAAAATGGAAGTAGAGGAATCATGAAGATAAGCAGATACGGTGGAAATAAAGAAGGAATAGGTTTTTACGAATTAATGGTTGTGTCCCGTCACATATACCAAGAAGCAATATCTGCAATAAAACAAAACCGTGTTACTGATTTTTACAGTATTCTTGGCGTAACTCCATCAAAACGACCCATACATCATATAGAAAGTAACAGAATTTTAATTATTGAAGATAAATTAGAGCTGGCGCAGGCAGTGGAGAATGCTCTTGTAAATAGAGGATACAATGTTACTTATTCTCCCGGCAAGGACGGACTTGAAAAAGTTGAAAGAACAGAAATAAATCTAATTATACTTGATTTAACCCTTCCTGATGTTGATGTGCTAAATATATGCCATATATTGAGAGAGCATAAACAGACTTCGCACATTCCCATAATCATAATAAATGGTAACAGGAATGAAAAAGACATAATTGAAGGCCTTGAAGCAGGAGCTGACGATTATATAGGGAAAGGATTTTCGCTTGATGAACTTGCTGCAAGAGTCAAGGCAGTTTTAAGAATGTATCATTAGAAATGCAAAATAAAAATAGGAATGAGGGATGAAGAATGAGGAATGAGGGAAAAAATATTTCCCTACTCCTACCTTCCTCATACCATATTCCTTAAACGAATGGAGGAAATGATGACAACAAATAAATATGTGTATTTTTTCAGCAAAGGAAAAACAGATGGTTCTGCAGTGATGAAAGGGTTGTTAGGTGGAAAAGGCGCTAATTTAGCTGAAATGACAAGTATAGGTCTGCCTGTGCCACCTGGATTTACTATTTCTACGCAAGCATGTTCTATATTTTATAAGTCAGGAAAAAAATTGCCTGCTAAAACAGATAAGGAAATTAATACAGCGCTGAAACAATTAGAGAAGGCGACAGGGAAAACTTTTGGTATGGGAAATAATCCGTTATTAGTATCTGTTCGTTCAGGAGCGGCGGTTTCTATGCCCGGTATGATGGATACAGTCCTGAACTTAGGACTCAATGAAAAGACTTTAAATGCGCTTATTAAAAAGACAAAAAATCCAAGGCTTGGCTGGGATGCTTACAGAAGATTTATTCAGATGTTTGGTGATGTAGTTATGGAAGTTCCGCATCATGAATTTGAAAAGGCTCTTGAAAAAATAAAGAAAAGCGTAAAAGCTGAATCAGATACTGATTTAACCACGCAGGATTTACAAAAAGTTGTTACAGAATATATGAAGGTTTATAAAAAATATACAAAACAGAACTTTCCGACAGACGCAAGAGAGCAGCTTAAAAAGTCAATTGATGCTGTTTTCGGCTCATGGAATAACCCCAGAGCAATAAAATACAGAAAGATTCATGATATAAAAGGTTTAAAAGGAACAGCTGTTAATATTCAGACAATGGTATTTGGAAATATGGGAGAAACTTCAGGTACAGGAGTTTGTTTTACAAGAAATCCTTCTACCGGAGAGAATAAGTTTTACGGTGAGTTTTTAATGAATGCGCAGGGCGAAGATGTTGTTGCAGGAATAAGAACTCCACGGCAAATAAATGAGTTGGCAAAGAAGATGCCCAAAGCTTATAAAGAACTTTTAAGCATAAGAAACAAACTTGAAAAACACTATCACGATATGCAGGATTTAGAGTTTACAATTGAAGATTCTAAATTATATATTTTACAGACAAGAACAGGGAAACGCACAACTCAGGCAGCAGTAAAAATGGCTATAGATATGGTTAGAGAAAAACTTATTAATAAAAAGGAAGCAGTAATGAGAATAAGGCCTGCGGATTTAGACCAGTTGCTTCATCCAATGTTTGACCCTGATGCAGAGAAGAGGATAAGACCTGTTGCAAAAGGGCTTCCTGCTTCTCCCGGCGCTGCAACAGGACAAGTTGTATTAAATGCTGATGATGCTGAAAAATGGGCTGATCAAGGAAAGACTGTAATATTATGCCGTACAGAGACCTCTCCTGAAGATATTGGCGGCATGAATGTTGCGGGCGGTATTCTTACAGCAAGAGGAGGGATGACTTCGCACGCTGCAGTTGTAGCAAGGGGCATGGGTAAGTGCTGTGTAGCGGGCGCCGGTGATATAGTGATGGATTATAAGAAAAAAGAGTTTAAAATTGGAAAAAGCACTGTTAAGGAAGGCGACTGGATAAGTCTTAACGGGTCTCTCGGTAGTGTATATTTAGGAAAAATAAAAACTGTTGTACCTTCACTTTCGGGAAATTTTGGAAAACTGATGAAATGGGCTGATGAATTCCGCAGGCTTGGAGTTAGAACAAATGCTGATACTCCAAAGGATACTGAAGTAGCAGTGAAATTTGGAGCTGAAGGCATAGGGTTATGCAGAACTGAGCATATGTTTTTTGAAGGTGACAGAATTGTAAGTTTCAGAAAATTAATACTTGTAGCAGATACTGTAAAAAATTTAAAGGAGGAGTTAAACAATACAACTGATCCAAAGGAAAAGAAAAGCATAGAAATAGAACTTGAAAAACCTCTTCACCAGTACAACGCGGCATTAAAAGAATTGCTTCCTCTTCAGAGAAAAGATTTTGAAGGAATTTTTAAAGCCTTAAAAGGCAAGCCATGTACTATCAGACTGCTTGATCCGCCGCTACATGAGTTTTTACCGCAGGATATTAAGGGGCAAAAAGAAATGTCGCGGATTATGGGAGTAAGTGTGTCTCTTATAAAAGCAAAAGTCCGGCAGTTACATGAATTTAATCCAATGCTCGGTCACAGGGGCTGCAGGCTTGGCCTGACCTATCCCGAGGTTTCAGCAATGCAGGTAAGAGCTATAATGGAAGCAGCAATTAATGTTAAGAAAAAAGGAATTCCTGTGAAACCTGAAATTATGATACCATTAGTTGGGAAAACCGATGAATTGAGAATTGCAAAAATACAGGCTGAAGAAATTATCAGGGAAGTATTCAAAAGGAGAAAAATAGAAAAAGAAGATCTGTCTTATATGATAGGCACTATGATTGAAGTTCCAAGAGCTGCTGTTACAGCAGATAGCATTGCTGAAGAAGCAGAATTTTTCTCTTTTGGAACAAATGACCTGACCCAGATGGGATGTGGTTTTTCCAGAGATGATGCTGCAAGCTTTTTAAATGACTATGTAAAGATGGGTATTTATGACAAAGATCCGTTCCAGGTACTTGACCAGGAAGGTATCGGCAAGTTAGTTGAAATAGCCTGTAAACTTGGAAGACATACAAGAAAAAATTTAAAAATAGGCATATGCGGTGAACATGGAGGCGAACCTTCATCAGTTAATTTCTGTCATAATGCCGGACTGGATTATGTTTCCTGCTCTCCTTACAGGGTTCCAATAGCAAAGCTTGCTGCTGCGCAGGCAGCTATAGTATCTAAGAGACTGGGAGATTAAGCGATAATGTATAGGGGCTTGATTTATTAAGCCCGACTGACGCCGTTTTTAGGGCATATTTTATTTAAAACACACGTTACACAATCAGGTTTATGAGCTTTACAGATGGCTCTGCCATGTTCAATTAAAAGATATGTAAGTTTAATCCATTTGTTTTCAGGATATAATTTCATTAAATCTTTTTCAATCTTATCAGGATTTTTTTCTTCAGTCAGGCCTGTGCGGAAAGACAGCCTCTTGACATGAGTATCTACTGCTATTCCTTCAACTATATTGTATGAATTGCCTAAAACCACATTTGCAGTCTTTCGGGCAACTCCTGGAACAGAGGTTATTTCATCCATTGTTTCAGGAACTTTTCCGTTAAAATCCTTTTTGATTTTTTTAGCAGCTTCTAAAATGTTTTTGGATTTATTATTGTAAAAACCGGCAGGTTTTATGTATTTAATAAGCTGCTTCTGTTTCATATTAACATAATCCTCAACATCAGGATATTCTTTAAATAACTTATCAGTAATTTTATTTACCCTTTCATCCCTGCATTGCGCAGACAATATTGTAGCTACAAGAATCTGCCAGGCATTTGAAAATTTAAGAGCAGTTTTTGCAGCAGGGTATTCTTTTTTCAATATAGAAAAAATCTTCAGATGTTTATCCACGGTCAAAGAAAATATTTTTGCCGGTTGCTGAAAGTGGTATGCCAAGCGCCATATGCGCATCTTCCTGTAGTAAATTATATTTTATTACAGTATATCCAACTGTGTACATTATCCTGTTATCAACATGAAATCCTGCGGCTTGTGCTACAGCAGAGCCAACTGCTATGCCAAGGTCTCCTGAATTGTATGAACAGGTGATATCCTTTTCCTCGGCATCTTTGCAGGATGGCGCGCCACAGAAACCGCAGTTAAGACCTAAAGTATTATATACAGTTCCTATTACAACCACACAGCTTGATTTGCGAATACATTCAGCATCTCTTTCAAATGTCGGGAATCGTTCAGTTTCCTTTCCTGTTACGAGCATTTTATCCGCAAGGTCATCAAGTTCATCTTTTTCAAATATCTTAATTACAAGATTATCCCGCCCCCTTGTTTTAGGCGCGGTTCTTGCAGATATTTTCATAAAATTTGCTATGTCCCTTAACCCTTTATCAATATCATTCATGATCACCTCCGATAGTTTTTAGAGTCGAGAAAATGTATTTTGAGTGACGTAGTGGCAAAGCTTGCTTTGCTTTTTATCTTAGCCGAGCAAGCTCGGCCACTACATTTAAGTACTGCGGAACGAACAAATTCATTTTCTTGACTCAAGAAAGAACCTTTAAAAGTACTCCTGTGGTTCTGTGCCTTTTATAAAAGGCTGTAAAACCGCATTTTCTGACTGCTCTGTTGCTAACTTGCCTGTATCAGGGTCAAAATTAACAAATACTAAATTATCCGGAACCGGAAAATCTAAAACCGGAGTGTGAAGTAACGCCTTTTTCATAAATTTAGTCCATATAGGCGCAGCAATCACACCGCCTGCCTTTTTCTTGCCAAGTGTTCTATGGTCATCGTATCCAACCCACACGCTGGTAACAAGGTTTGGTACAAATCCGTTAAACCAGGCATCAGAAAAATTATTTGTTGTGCCTGTCTTTCCAGCATGAGGTCTTTTCAGGCGTTTAGTATACCAGCCTGTGCCGTATTCGCAGACCTGCTGCATCAGGTTTACCATAATATAGTTTGTCTGTGGTGAAAGCACCTGTTTTTCTTCAGGCGCATTTTCTCTTATTATATTTCCCGCATAATCTTCAATTCTTATTATTGTATATGGTTTTACTCTTATACCCTGATTGGCAAATACACAATAACTTGATGCAAGTTCAATCGGAGTTAAATCACCTGACCCAAGCGCAAGTGAAAGTGTCCGCGGTAATTTACTTTTCATACCCATCTTACGCGCATAATACAGGGCTGTTACAGGCCGGATTCTATCTATTAAATCAACTGTAGCTACATTTATTGATTTAACAATACCGTTTCGGAGTGTCACCTCCCCCCTGAACTTCTTGTAATAATTCTGAGGAGCCCATATTTTTTCTTTAATCTCTTCTAACTTTTCAGTCTTTGCTAAAATCTCTTTAAAAGCAATAGTTTCTGTGCTCTGGTTAAACTCAGCAATTTCTTCTTTAAGTTCAGAAAGTTCAGAAAAATCAATATTCAACTGTGCAATGTCAGTAGTATCTGCAAGCAGTTTCCAGTTGATTCCATCATTATAATAAACGCGTGGCTCATCTTTTAGTATTGTTGCTGCTGTAAGACCGAGGTCAATTGCTGCTGTATAAATGAAAGGTTTAAACCCCGAGCCTGGTTGTCTTCTTGCCTGAGTTGCCCTGTTGAATTCACTTTTTTCAAAATCTCTTCCCCCGACCATTGCCATGATTTGCCCATTGCGAGGATCAATTGATATAAGTGCGCCCTGAACTTCCTGATATACAGATGTGGAAAGTTCTATTTCATCAGTACTGGACAGGCCTCTTTCCTTCATTATTTCTTCTTTTAATTCCCGCTGTTTTATTTCATCAAACATTTCTAAAGATGACACAAGAGTTTCTTCAGCAATTACCTGCATTTTCAAATTCAGAGTTGTATAAATCCTCAAGCCCCCTTTGTAAAGTTTATTCATCCCGAATTCAGGAAGGAGACGCTTGCGAATATGCTCTACAAAATACGAACCGGTTTTTGTTGTTTTCTCGTATGTTTTAATTGGCAGAGGTTCTGAGTTACTTTTAGCTTCTTCTTCGGAAGTTATGAAATTAATTGTTTTCATTCTTCTTAAGACAACAGCCCTTCTTCTGTATGCAAGGTGAATATTGTTTTCAGGAGAATAAGCACTTGGTGCCCGTGGAAGACCTGCAAGCATTGCGCCTTCAGCAAGATTTAATTCACGGACAGGTTTGTTGAAGTATACGCGGCTGGCAGCATCTACTCCATACGTGCCTTCTCCAAAATAAATTTGATTGAAGTAAAGCTGCAAAATTTCCTCTTTTGAAAATTCTCTTTCTATATGCATGGCAAGTAGGAGTTCTTTTATTTTTCTTATTAAACTTTTTTCAGGTGTGAGAAACATGACTTTTGCTAACTGCTGGGTAATGGTGCTGCCTCCCTGGACAACATGGCCTGCCTTGAAATTCTGTATAGAAGCTCTGATTACCCCCATAATATCCATGCCCCAGTGCCTGAAAAAGTTAGTATCTTCAATTGCAAGAACAGCATTTTGTAAATCAACGGGGATTTCGCTTAAAGGCACTAAAGTTCTTCTCTCCATAAAGAGTTCATCTATCAGGTTTCCGTGTATATCAAATATTTTTGTGACAAGATTCGGGCGGTACTGGATGAGAGAAGCTGTTGAAGGAAGATTATGCGAGAAAGAAAGCATGGTTAACCAGCCTCCGGCAGTTATTCCTACTATTAATAAAGCAGCGATAATTAAAATTAATATTCCTTTTTTCATAGCTTGTATTATACAAAAAATATAAAATTTGATAAAGCGGATTATTTTTATTAAACTAAAAAATATGGAAATAAAATTTAAGCTTAATGAAAAACTGATAGTCCTTGATGTCCCTCCTGAAAAAAAAGTTCTTGAAATTTTAAAAGAACTTAAAATTAACTCCGTAAGAAAAGGATGTGACGAAGAAGGGAAGTGCGGAAGCTGCGCAATACTTCTTGATGGAAAAATTGTAAATTCCTGCATGTTAATTGCGCCGCAGATTGATAAAAAAAATATTCTAACAGTTGAGGGTTTATCTCAAGGCAGAGAGCTCCATCCAATACAGCGGGCGTTTATTGCAGCAGGTATTGTCCAGTGCGGTTACTGCACACCTGCGCAGATTTTAGCTGCAAAATGGCTTATGGACAGGCAAGATGCCTGTCCTACTACCGATTCTCCGACAAAGGAAGAAATAAATGATGCATTCAGTGGAATTCTGTGCAGATGCACAGGGTATAAGCAAATTTACAATGCCTTTGATATTCTCTGTAAGAATAAAACTGCTAAAGACTTTACACCTGAGTACAAAAAAGATTATCGGGTAGTTGGAAAAATTACACCAAAAATTGATGCAGAGCAATTAGTTTGCGCGGAAGATTCTTTTGTAGAAGATATAATTTCTCATGATACTCTGCACTTGTATATATTAAGAAGTCCGCATCCTCATGCTCAAATTATTTCAATAGATACTGAACAAGCATTAAAAATTGAAGGAGTGGAATATATTTTAACTTATAAAAATTCTCCAAAAATATACTATACTCCTGCTGGCCAGAGCTATCCTGAACCTTCCCCGTATGACAGAAAAGTTATAAACAAAAAAATGAGATTTATCGGGGACAGGGTAGCAGCAATTGCTGCTGCTTCACTTGAAACCGCGAAAAAAGCAGCAACTAAGATAAAAGTAAAATATAAAATTTTGAAACCTGTATTTTCCATTGAAGAAGCGCTTAAAAAAAATGCCCCTGTAATCCATAATAGAGACACAGGTATTGACCCTTTAAGTATTGGTGGAAATCCTGCAAAAAATCTTGTCTGTTCTAATAGCGGAGGAATTGGAGATATAGAAAAAGGATTTAAAGAAGCTGACATTGTTATTGAAAGAACTTACAATACACCTCACATTCAGCACACTCCTATTGAACCTCACCAGTGTTACACATACATGAAGAATGGCCGGCTGCACATACATACAAGCACCCAGGTGCCATACCATGTAAGAAGAATTGTTTCAAATATACTTTCTTTGCCTGAAAACAAAGTCAGGGTAATAAAAGAAAAATGCGGTGGAGGATTTGGCGCAAAACAGGATGTAAGTATTGAAGATGTAACAACTGCAATAACATATAAAACAGGCAAACCGCTATATTTCAGATTTACAAGAAGAGATGAATTCCTGTTTTCAAGAACAAGATCGCCGCTTACAATAAAAGTTAAAGCAGGTGCAACTAAAAAAGGAAATTTAACTGCAATATCCATCAATATTAAATCTGATACAGGAGCATACGGGACGCACTGCCTGACAGTGCCTATGAATGCCTGCTCAAAAACACTGCCGCTTTTTAAATGTAAAAATATGCGTTACGATGTCAGTTCTTACTATACCAACAACATAATAACAGGCGCATACCAGGGATATGGTGCGCCACAGTCAAATTTTGCCATGCAGATGACAATGGCTGAAATAGCAACTAAACTTAATATTGATTTTATTGATTTCTTATCTAAAAACACAGTGAAAAAAGGCGATAGACTTCAAATTCTTAAACAGCTTGGCGAAGGAACTGAAGGTATTGCTCAATCTATTACAAGCTGCGGGTTACAGAGGTGTATTGAAACAGGGAAAAAGAAAATTATATGGGGAAAATCAGAGACTTCAAAAGACCCTGACATTTTTAAAGGTAAGGGAATGGCAATTATTATGCAGGGCTCCGGACTTCCTGGAATTGACAGCACCAATGCTTCCATTAAAATGTTGGGCGATGGTACCTTTATGTTATTTACCGGAGGAGCAGATTTAGGTACAGGAGAAGACACGGTTACAGCAAAAATTGTTGCAGAAGAACTGAAAATAGACCTTGAAAATGTAGCAGTTACATCCGCTGATACTGATATTACGCCTTTTGATAAAGGTTCATATGCTTCAAGCGGCACCTTTTTTACAGGGAGCGCTGCATATAAAGCCGCATTAAATATGAAAAAATTTATACTGAAAGCAGCAGCTAAAATCTTAAATGAAAAAATAAGCAGCTTAAAACTTAAGTATCCCGGAATCGTTTATTCAAAATTGAAATCTATTTCCTATAAGGAGTTAGCTGTAAAAACGCAATCAGGAACCGGAACAGGACAGTTAATATCAAGCGGCAATTTTACCTGCTCTCAGGCACCAATTCCATATGGCGCGCATTTTGCTTTAATTTCTGTCAATAAGTTAACAGGAACGGTTGTAGTTAATAAATATTGCGCAGTTCAGGACTGTGGAATTCCAATAAACCCTGATTTAGCTAAAGGGCAGATTTATGGAGCAGTTTTAAAAACCATCGGGCATACTTTTTATGAAGCACTTCAATTTGCCGGAAATGGAAGATGCCTGAATGCAAATTTCACAGGTTATCCAATACCTAATATTGAAGATTTACCCGAAGAGTTTGATGTAGAATTAGTTGAGGTCATAGATCCAATTACCCCCTATGTAGGCAAATCAATCTCTGAGATTGCCTGTAATGGAGCGTCTGCTGCAATAGGAATTGCAATTCATGATGCTGTTGGTGTGTGGATCCGAAGCTGGCCGTTTACTCCTGATAAAATCCTTCAGGCACTGGAGAATAAAGAAGAGATTGAGAAAGAAAAATTATTTTGACCACCTTCAAAAAGCATTAAACCTTCACCCGCTTAAAGATGTAATATCCATTGTTGGCGGCGGTGGAAAGACTTCTACTTTAATCCGGCTTGGAAAGGAATTATATGATTTTAATAAGAGGGTCATTCTTTCCACTACCACTCATATAGAAAACCTTAATTTTAAGTTAATCAGGTATTCGGGTGAGTTAACTATTGCCCTGCAGGAACAAATTGAAACAGAAATTTTAAATCACCCGGTTATTGTAGCTAAAAGGAAAGTTATAGGAGATAAAATCAAAGGACTTTCTATTAAACAGGTAGCTGAGATAAATAAAGAAGTCAGCTTTGACTATATGATTATTGAAGCAGACGGCGCTAATAAAAAATCATTAAAGGCGCCGCATAAGTACGAACCGCCCGTCCCGCAATGCACGACACTGTTTATAGTAGTAATTGGTTTTGACATAATTGGCAAGCGTCTCAATATTAACAATGTTCACAGACCGCAGGTTGTAGCAAGAATCTTAAATAAGCCATTAGAGTCGGTAATACAGCCTTCCGATATTATTAAGCTGTTAAAACATCCTCTTGGATTACTTAAAAACAGACCGCCAGCCACCAGGACTACAGTCATATTAAACAAAGTCAGGGAATCCCATATAAATGAAGCAGTAATTTTAGCAGATGGAATAATAAAATATGGGAAGGGAATTAATTCAGTTATATGCGGGGAAGTGAAGAAACCACATCAACTTTTACTTTTCACCTGATCCCCAAATCTAATCACAAATTTTTGATATTAGTTTACTGAGTACAATTTTATTGTTAAATGAAATATTTTCAAATTCCACTCCATGAAAGTAAGCGCCAATACTTCGTTCTACCCATTTCACTATTCCTATTACATTTAAAGTTAAAGGAAAAAAGTTAAATAGAACCTCATCTCCTTCCGAAAACATTTTGTTGCTTTCAAAGGCAAGTCCTGCCATACTGATATCCATAATTGCTGCCCTGTCTTTTACTTTTGAATTAGCTCCCAAGATATCAACCAAAGTCAGCGTTTTGAAACGTTTTTGTTTTCTTTTTTGTTCAAACATTTTACATTCCTCCCTTTGACTGTCATTCATCCGCCATTAAAGCGGTAATCTTTTCTTTTTAAATAATTTAATCTTTTTTTTGTCAATTGTCAAGGTTTTTGGCCTGTTATTTTGCTGGAAGCCACAAGCCATCGTCAGTTCTGCGGTATTTTCTTAAAACAATCCCTTCTTCTCCTATTGCAGTAACTGTGATTGAGGGCTGCCCCCCTGTAAGTACAATAGTAGTTTCAAATTCACCGTTTTCCAGCCGAGAAGGATACCCGTTAACAACAACACTTTTTGCGTTTTTCGCATAACCTGTTACTTTTATTATCCCCTCATTCTGATCTATAATTTCAAACCCTGTTAGCTCTACAAGGGCATCTGATAATATGCGGATAACAAAAGGTTCCGGCCTTGAAAAATCTCCTTTAAACCCATCTTTATCAACAACAGCTATTCTATAGTAGTACTTTCCCGGTTTAAGGCCTTTCTTTATATATTCCATGCTTATATCGGAAGTTTCTTCATCTTTAACAATGTCCTCAAAATCTACTACACTGGCTACCTGTAAGTAAAAATTTAAGTTTGAATTCGCTAAAATATCATCTTTAAATTCCAGCGCTTCATCTGCTCGGAGCGGAAGCGGTATAGGTAATTCAGGGACTTTATTAAATTCCACAACTGTTCTATATCCTTTTACCACTGCTACTGTTTTACCTAAAGCTTTTACATCAACTTCACCGTTTCTTACACTGACCTTTGTAGTTTTATTTTTATCAATATCAATATCATATATTGACTCCCCTTTAGGAACAACTTCTGCAGAAGGCGTTATTATCCTGGCATAACTCACATTTAATCCGCCTTCTAAAAGTGATGCTACCGCTGTCCTGATTTTTGTTGGTTTTAAATAAATAAGTGAATTTTCATGTATTTTTAAATTACTTCCAACTAAAAAATCTACCCTGGCAAAAGACTTTTTCCCTGTCAATATGCCATCTTCAGGAAACAACCTTTCACCTTTTGCCCCTTTCTGCCAATCTCCGCCTTCTCTTTTCTTTATATTAACATTATTCTGTAACTTAGTAAGATCACCTACTTTATCTTTCAGCATTTCAATTGGAATTTTTATAATTTGTCCTGGAAAAATTTTATCCGGGTCTTTTATGATTTTATTATTCAGCTCATAAATTTTCGGCCACTGGGACGGATCCTTTAAATATTTTGATGCAAAACCATGCAAGGTATTACCTCGCCTGACTTCAACTTTAACTAATTCCGCATATAACGGGCTAAAGAAAATTAAAACTGTTATTAAAATAGCAGTTGAAATTTTCATATAACCCAGCCTGCTTTCTCTCTGATTTTGTTCATAGGTGAAAGAGTCTAAAAAACAATTACTGATATCTTCTCTCCCTAACAAAGCTCTGGGGTGAGTGACGGGGCTTGAACCCGCGACTTCCGGGACCACAACCCGGTGCTCTGCCAACTGAGCTACACCCACCACAAATTATTTCTCCTGTAGTTGTTTTTTTGTCTGTTCTGTAATTAATTGCTGTAGTTTGAAATCTGAAATACTTCCATTCGGGTTATACTATGAGGTACCTTCAAATTTCCAATAGGATTATAGTATAAATGGTTAAAAAAAATCAAATATATTGAAAAAAACTAAAATTTGTGTTATCATCTCTTTAAAGGGAGAGGGAATAAGGAATGAAGAGAAAAAACAGAGATATTTATTACTCCCTTATGTCTCATACCACATTCCTTAAAAGAGGAATGGCAGAAATGGGAGAAGCACAGGTATGCTATTATTATCAAAAAAAGAAGTACTTGGTATTGATATTGGTTCAAAAGTAATAAAAATATTACAGTTAAAGATTTCTGGTGGTAAAATATCAGTAATAAATTTTGCTGAGTATGATATGGGGCTCCACAATGTTAAAGAAAAATCTCCTGAAGAAAAAAAACAAGCTTATATAGATGCATTAAAAAAACTTATCAGTTCAAAAAAATTTACTACAAAAAATGCTGCTATATCAGTATCTGGAAGTTCAGTTATAGTAAGGTTTGTTAGATTCCCTAAAATGAGTGAATCTGATCTTGAAAAAACTTTACAGTTTGAAGCAGAACCCCACATTCCCTTTGATATACAGGAAATTCAGATGGATACTCATATTATTGGTGATGTTGAAGATGCTGCGCAGACAAAGATGGAGACTGTACTTGTTGCTGGTAAGAAAGATATTGTTCAGGAAAGGATTGAAATAATTGAAAGAGCAGGATTCAGGCCGGTAATTGTAGATGTAGATGCATTTACTATGGAGAATGCCTATGAACTTATACATAAAGAAGCATTGAGTGAAACGGTGTTGCTAGTTAATATTGGTGCGTCTATAACAAATATAAGCATAGTAGAAAACGGTATATCTAAAGTTGTACGCGATTTATATACTGCAGGAGACAGCTTCACATCGGCAATTCAGGAAAATATGCAGAATTCAATTGAGGAAACTGAGGAGTTGAAAAAAAGGTATGGATTGTTAGGCGGAAAGGCAGAGGAAGGTAAGGATGTCAGTGTGCAAATTTATAATATTTTATATCCTGTAGTTAAGGAACTTAACTCAGAATTACAGAGGTCAATAGATTATTTTATAGGGCAGAAAACTTCCGCAGATGTCAAAGTTGAGAAAGTAATCCTGTCAGGAGGCACTGCAAATCTAAAAGGACTGCCTGAACTTATAAGTTCAGAACTTAAAATTCCAGTTGAAATATTTCGCCCTTTAGAGCATGTTGATACTTCAAGTTTAAAGGGGGATATTGATGTGACTTCACCGTCCCTTGCAGTTGCAACAGGACTCGCAATTAGAAAGATTGGTGACTGCAAGTAAAAATGATAAAGATAAATCTTCTTCCGAAAGAGATTGAAAAAAGAGCTGCTGCACAGCAGAAAGTTATATTGATTGGCGGTGCAGTTGGATTTGTTTTATTAATTCTTATTGGCGGCTACTTTTCCCGGGTAGCTAAATTAACTACATTAAAAGGGAGAATAGCAAGAGTTGAAAAAGAGCTGAAAAAACTCAAGCCTGTAGTACAGAAAGTAAATGAAATTCAGAAGAAAAAAGAAGCTTTAAACAATAAGATAGAAGTAATAAAAAATTTAATGAGTTCACGCCTGTTATATCCGGTTTTTATGGAACAATTTGCTGCCCTTTTGCCGACAAGGGTATGGATTACTGCCTTGAATACCAAGACAGTTGATAATGCCCTGGAGTTAAAATTAAGTGTACTTGCAGGAGATAATTATGCGGTAGCTGATTTTATTAACATTTTAGAATTGTCTGAAAAATATCATAATATTGAATTTACCGGTATTTCAACAGTATCTGCAGATGATGCGGAAGTTAGAAGTTTTACTATAAACTGCAGTTATTATCCAACTGGAAAAGTACCTGAAAAAGTAGAAAAGAAACAGACGCCGAAAAGGAAAAAAAGGAAGAAAAGAAGAAGATAGAAGATGCCTGAAAAAACAAAAATTACATCACAACAAAAGGTTGCAATCGGAATTTTAGCTGTAATAGGCTTAATAATGTTTTACACAAAGGTTTATGCTCCTATGGAAAATAAAATTAATGAGTCAGGGCAGTTACTTGAAAAAAAAGCGGCAGAGCTGATAGATATGAGAAAAAAGGCGCAGAAGTTAAATGAACTTGAAGCGGAGTTTAAAGTTTTAGGAGAACAGCTTAAACTGGCAGAGAAAAAGCTTCCCTTAACCAGAGAACTTCCTGAAATTATAAGGATAATTACAGAAACAGCAACTAAATATGGGATGAATGTAGATAATCTTAGGGTTTCAGCGCCCGAGAGCACCCAGTATTATATTGCTCATGATTACAAATTACAATTAATTTCTGATTACCATACATTTGGCCGGTTTTTTACAGAAATAGTCCAATTAGATAGAATTTTTAACATAATGAATGTAATTTTTAGTCCTGTAAAATCTAAAGAAGAGACAGATGGAGAATTGTCTGCAAGTTTTTCTATAGTAGCATATACTTCAAAATAATGAACAGAATATTTTTAATTTTGGTTATTGGAATTACTTTATGTGCCTGTGGCACAGAGCAACAAAGGACAAGAGAGGTAAAAAGAATAGTTAAAAAACTTAAGAAACAGAAAATTGTTACACATGAAAAATTTGAAGCTGTCGGGTATAAATACGAAGGCCTTAAATACGGGTCACCATTTTCACCTTCTAAAAAAGTAACTTCAATGACTGAAAAAATTGTTCCCGATCATCAGGTTTCAGAGACAATTGAAAGCCCTGAAAGGTTAAAAGTAACAGGAGTTTTTTCTGATAAAAAAGAAAGATACGCTATACTTTCTGGAATTAATGAGTTTTATTTTGTGAAGCAGGGACGATTATATAACCGGGACGAAAAGGAAATGCCGGGTATAGCGGCAATAATAAAAAAAGATAAAGTAATATTAATTACAGGTGAAAATAAAATGTGTGAATTACCCATACCTGAGTAATAGAAATTTAAAAATTAAAAATCAAAATGCAAAATGACAAATCAAAATGCAAAAAGGTTAAAGTTTATTAATTTTGATATTTAATATGTAATTTTAATTTTTGATTTTTGGTATTTGATTTTACTAGGAGAAGATAATATGAAAAAAATAATAGTAGTTTTTAGCGTAATTTTAGTAACTCTTTTCGGGATACTGAATAGTGAAGGGGAAAATGCCCGTTCGTGGGAGAAACTGATAAATGTGAAAGTGGTTGACCCCTCAGAAACAGGTCTTAGAGTGGTTATGGAAACTACAGGAGAAGCCAAGTTTCATGTATTTAAAGTAACCAATCCTCCAAGACTTGTTATAGAAATGGTTGATGTTGTTCACAACTGGAGTAAAAAAGAAATAGAAGTTAAAGGTAATTTAATAAAAAGGATCCGCTCCGGCCAGTATAAAGATAGCCCTGTAAAAATTGTCAGAGTTGTCCTTGATATGGCGGTGGAAGATTATTATTACGAAGAGGTTTCAACTAAAAATCAAATTACAATTCCTGTCAGACTTACTGAAAAAGCAGTTGAGAAGTTAAAGAAAAAAAAGAAAGCTGTTAAAAAAATTCGCAGAAAGAAACAGTTAGAGCTTAAGCCGAATATTCCTACAGAGGAACATAAGGAAAAAATTGTCAAAATTTTAGAGGATAAGGGGAAAAGAGATAGAGAAAGAAGCCAGAGGCTTAAAAGGATTCCTGAGGTAAGAAAAAAAATAACTGTTGAAGGAGAAGAAGTTCCATTTACTATATCATTAAGCAAAGAACCGGTAGATTTTAATTTTAAGGATGCGGATATAGTAGAAGTTTTAAGGGGTTTTGCAATGAAACTTGGTTTAAATATAGTGCCTTCTCCTAATGTGAAAGGAAGTATCACTCTCCGTTTAAAGGGTGTCCCGTTTGATGAAGCATTTAATATGCTTATGGATAGAATGGATTTAATTGCTATTCAAAAAACTTCTAATGTGATAGAGGTTATGCAGAAGGATGAGATGCCTACTCAGAGAGAGACTTTTTATCTTGCTTCCAGAACAGCCGGTGAAATAAGTGCAACTCTTGAGGGGCTGCTTACAAAAGATGAAATAAAAAATACCACAATTGCTATTGATGATGCTTCAAACTCGCTTATAGTAAGCGCTACATCAGAGATGTTAAGTAAGATCGGAGTATTGGTAAGACAGTTAGATATAAGGACCCCGCAGGTAAAGATTAAGGTAAGACTGATTGAAGTAACAGCAAGTGAAGATTCTTCATATGGTGTTACATGGTTAAGTCAAATTGATTTTACTGATCCTGACGGAATACAGCAGATAAGAGGATTTAAAGATTTCAGTAACTTTTCATTTAATCCTGACGGTTCAATAAATAAAGTAAAAGTTTTTGGCGAAGGAGGGGTGTTTGACATTTCTGCGGTAATAGATAATACAACATTATACGGAGTACTTAATTTTCTTGCCTCAGATTCTAATGCCAAGACAATTTCTGAGCCTACAATTCTTACTGAAAACAATAAAAATGCAAAAATACATGTAGGACAAAATTTACCTGTGACAACTTTTCAGGTTTCAGAAACAGGAACTACCCAGACAGTAGAATACATTCCTGAAGGAATAGATTTATGTGTTACTCCGGTTGTTTCACCTGGCAGTAACCTTATATCACTTAAAATAAATGTAAATGTCTCAGAATTTGTCAGTTTTGTATCAGGCAATCCTGTTACCAAGGAAAGGGCAGCCCAGACCGAAGTAACTATTGAATCAGGAAAAACAGTTATCATAGGCGGATTGATAACAGAAAGTGTTACAGCAGCCAATAAGGGAATACCATTATTGAAAGATTTGCCTATTATCGGGTTCCTTTTTAAAAATAAAACAAATATCAAAGAAAGGACTGAACTTTTAGTATTCCTCTCGCCAGAGATATTAATTGACTGATTATATTACTTCTGCGCTCCTCCTTTAATCTTCATCAAAATGCCTAATCTTGCTCCTGTTGGAGGGGCTGGGTAAATGCCGCCCGTTAATGCGGGTTTGATAAACGCAAACCCCTACTTACATAAGAGGGGGCTTGATAAACCGTGTTAATTATACTAAACTACATTATAGTAAATTGTATAATGGATGTTTTTATAATTAAGGAGATTATTTAGATGGTTAATCCTTTTAAATTTGGAGAAGCAGTCAAAGGGGAGTATTTTACCAACAGGAAAAAAGAAATCAAGGATATTACTGAATACATCAAAGCAGGGCAAAATCTATTCATTTATTCATATAGGCGAATAGGAAAAACCTCTCTTATTAAAAATGTACTGGAAATATTAACAAAAAGAAAAGAGATTATTGCTGTTTATGTGGATATTCAGCAGGTAACTTCAATAGGGGAATTCATTGAGGTTTATTCCAGCAGTATCAGCAGGGCGCTAATTACAAAGAAAGAAAAATTGGAAAAAATATCAAATTTTTTCAGAAGGATTGTGCCCAGTTTTGAGGTTGACAGTGCAGGAACCTGGAAGGTTTCCTTTGATTTTTCTAAAACCAGGTCCAATCTTGAAAAAACTATAGAAGAAATTTTTGAGATGCCCCGCAAAATAGCCTTTTCATACAAGAAAAGAGTAGTAGTGGTATTTGATGAATTCCAGGAGATAGAAGGGTTAAATGGAAAATCTTTTGAGAAAAAAATGCGTTCATTCATTCAGTATCATAGTGATGTCTGTTATGTTTTTATAGGAAGCAAAATGCATGTGATTATGGATATGTTCAATAATCCAGAAAGGGCTTTCTATAAGTCTGCAGCAATATATCCTGTTTCAGAGATTGATGAAAAGGAGATGAAAAAATTTGTAAAAAAACGTTTTTGTGATTCAGGAAAAACTATTTCAGATGAACTAACAAAAGAGATTATATATCTTTCAAATAATATCCCGTATAATGTTCAGTTACTGTCTTTTAATGTCTGGTTATTGTCAGATAGTAAAGTAAATAAGGAAAATATAACCCAGGCAATAGAACTCATAATGCATACCCAGAGCGAATTGTTCTTTAGTTTGTATGATTCGGCAAGTTTACATCAAAGATCTGTGCTTTATACTCTTTCCCAGACAAAAGAAATTTTTTCACATGATACGATACTTAAATACAATTTAGGCACAAGTTCATCAGTGCAGGCATCATTGAAAGCCCTGATAAAAAGCAATGTAGTGCATAGGGACCAATCAAAATATTATATTGCAGACTCATTTTTTGAATTATGGTTTCAAAGACAAAAAAGAGATCGGATTTAATGTATAGGAATTTCCTTTTTTTGTCATTGTAGTGGCGGCATTTATAACGCCCGTTAATGCGGGTTTGATAAGCATGTCCTCTGACTTGATTCAGGGGATCAAACCCCTACAAGTCTGTACCGAAGGTGCGCTAACTTGACAAACCCAAATTTTTATATTATTATATGTTTAGAACATACTAAACGATATGAATGATAATTCAAAAAACAATTTTCAAGTAGAATTTGCCAATACAGCAGGAATGCTTGCTTCTCGTTTTAGTTTAAGTCCTACTGTCGGTCAGATATACGGGCTTTTGTATATGTCCGAGGATCCTGTATCTTTAAATGAAATGGTAGAAAAATTAGGTATAAGCAAAGGTTCTGCATCCGTTAATATAAGAATATTGGAGTCATGGGGGGCTGTGAGGAAAGTATGGGTTGATAATTCAAGGAAGGATTATTATGAAGCAAATCCTGATACTCTGAGGATTATAGGTAATCGTCTCAAAGAAGGGCTCAAAAAAAGACTGGGTGAAGCAAAACAGAGATTAAGTTCTGTAGAAAAAAAGGTAAGTCTAAATAATAAAGACATGGTTTTTTATAAGAAAAGAATAAATGAAACCAGAGAAATGTATAGTAAAATTGTGAGTTTACTTGATTTAGATATATAACATGAAATTTGCAATAAGAGATGACGATATAAATTATTTTACAAAATATGGAGATCTGGAAGATGTGTATAAAAATATCTGGGATAAATGTCCTGTTTCTCTATCTGTCGTCCCTTTTCAAAAAGGAATGAGATGTAGATATATTCCTGAAAAGTATTGGCAAGTAAATGACAAATTTGCAGTTGGAGATAATAAAGAGTTAGT